>NZ_JAEHQE010000024.1:0-71675 GCF_016238545.1 Proteus sp. PR00208
ACCACTTCGGGAATACTTAAAACTGGTGTGTCTGTTACGGGATCTGGTTTTGCTGTTACAGTAACATCATCACTTTTATTACCACTCGGATCTTTCGCACTTGCGGTAACATCACTGTTATCTTTTATATTGTCATTCGGAATGGTGACGTGATTGTTATCTGTATCAGGAATTAAGTCCGGATTGCTTGATGTCCAGCCATTATCGCCTTTCTCTAATGTGACAGTATTTGAGTTACCATTCTCATCTTCAAAAGTAACATCTACAGAATCACCTTTATTTGCATCTTTTGGTAAATCAATAGACACAGAACCATCATCTTCAGCTGTTAATCCAGGTTTACTTGGTGCGGTAACATCGGCATCATTACCTTTATTATCACCACCATGGTTTCTATTAGCTAAAAAGATCGCTAATGCACTACCGATAGAACCAGCAACCCATAAAAATAGACCAATTCCATCATCATTATCAGAAAGAGTACCAGTTTCACCAGCAACTAAATGCTCTAAAACAGGACCATCTTGAGTAATAGTGACTTCCCCCATGACCCCGTTTTGATCTAATACATTTAAAGTTGCATAACACTGTTCTTCTCCTGGTTTACATTCTTCCCAGAAATCTTTAATTACAACTTCGAACTCTTGTTCTTTACTAGATAAAATAAGATCATCTGACTTACGAAGTGCTTTAATATCTAGCGGTGAAAGATTTGTTTCAGAATCAATTAATTGGTAAACTTCATTGGGTTTTGCCGTTATCACATGCTTTGCATGCGGATTTAACTGCACTTGTATATCTGAATTTTTTTCAGAAAAGATAAATTTCATAATAATTACCTAGCATTAGAATAGAACTTCTAAACAGTAAATACGCGCTGTTTATTTAAAAATTCTTTATTAAGAATCAGTTACAAAATAATAGTCTTTCCTTATTCTCCCCCTTGTATTTGCATTGTTTTCTATTTATGAATATACTCGCGATTACAATCAATAATTATTCTCTTTTTACTGTCTAATATTTTTATAAAATGAAGGATAGAAATATTTAAAATAAAGCAAACTTCTATTAATGTAGAAACACTCCATTTAACATCACCTCGTTCGAGGCGAGAATAATGTTGTTGGCTTATATTCATTTTCTTTGCCACATTAATCCCTGTCAGCTTTTGAGCCTTCCTTATAGCTTTAACCTCGTTTCCTATTACATAATTAATATTCCAGCCATGCATCTTAATTACCTAAGAAGGGGATGAACATAGAAACACTACAAATATGATTTCACTTAAGTTCAGTGTATCACCTAGCCCTGCGCCCCAAATCAAACAAAGAAATAAATACCACAAAACAATAAATAAGATGTTTATCAATAAAGTAGAAACCCTAAAAAAGATACAACAACTAATTTTTTTAATTAAACTGCCAAAAATGTTAAAACATACTCGTATAATCAAAGTTATACTTACACCTATGTAATTTACTGTGAGAATTAGTCTTTACTTATGATAACCTACATAAAAAAATAACACTAAAAGATAAATAAATACCACTATTTGCTACACCACAAAAAATGTAATTTCATTTATAAAAATAAAACCATAGACTAATCATTAATATTTATCATTACTATTTAACTAATTAAATTTGGATTAAAGTGAGTCTATTTATATGAAAGATTATTATTTTCATTTAAAAAACTTAACCCTATCTAATTACATTATGTTATTAACAAAAGATAGCGAAATACGAATAGAAACGAGTAAATTTAAAAAATCAATAAATAAAAATAGTATTGCTCTAATATCAAAAGATATAAAGTTTGATGTATTTTTTTCTAATGAAAACAAACCAACCTTACTTTATTTATCTTGTGATGTCCTTAGAGATGCTTTAAAAATAAATTTTGCCTCTAATCATCTTATATTAAAAGAGAATACACAGAATATTGAAAATAATATTTTGATAAAAAAAACTCATCCAGAAGATATTCTGTTATTTAATAAATTAAAAACCAAATTTAATAACGAAATTATTACATCTGACAAAATAGAACATGAATATATATTAAAAATAGCATACTTATTAAGTGGATTAGAAATAAATATTATGAGTTTTATCTATAATATGTACAATTCATCATATACAAATAAAATAACCAATATCATTAGTGAAGATTTAAGTTATGAGTGGACAATAAAAGATATTAGTAAAAGGCTATATATTGGGACATCATCTTTAAGAAAAAAGCTTGAGGCAGAAAAAACAAACTTTACAAAAATATTAACCAAAGCAAGAATGGAGCATGCTATAAATTTATTAACAACAACAAATTTAAATATAAATACCATATCAAATAAATTAGGGTATAAAACAACGTCATATTTCATAAAAAAATTTAAAGAATACTACAATACAACCCCAAAAAAATTACTAAAAAATTACACTACAGGAACGAAGTAATCCAATGAACATATATTACTTTTATCTTTCATTTGTTTAATATTAAAAACCTCAATATCATAGCTATCCCTTTTTTTAGCTTTTAACTTTGGTAACTCTCTAAAATAAATAACATTAGATAATATTAAATATTCATCCCATGTACCATAAAATGAAAATTTATAATACCTATCACCATTTATAGACAAAAAAACTTCATGCTTATTACTAAATTCAAAAAAGTTATATACAGCTAACAAATTTTTAGTGGAGGTGGATTTTTCACATCGATAATATACATTCAAATAAAAATCAGAACTATTTTTTATTAAACCTTTTAATTTATCTATTTTATTTTTATCCTTAAAACCTAACCCAGTTCGAGCAATTTTAGCCTTAAGCTCAAAAGGAATATCAACATAAAAAACACTTTCCTCATATTCAGAAGATAATAAATTGACAAAACTCTCACTACTTATTAATTTTTGGAAAGTTAAATATTTGTGTTGTGGTATATAATAAGAAAAATCCCAGTATTTACAGGTTCGGTAAGCACTTGGTGTTACTTTAAAGTATCTTTTAAAAGCTCTTGAAAAATTCTGTTGAGAATTAAATTGATAAATAATCGATATATCTAATACAGATAAACTTGTTAATCGTAATAAAGTTGCAGACAACGACAAACGTCTTGCTAGGATATATCTAGCAATCGTCTTGCCAGTAAAATGATAAAACAAATCTTGAAAATGCCTTTTACTGTATCCTGATTTTTTTATAACATCACTTTGAGATAAAGGACTATTTAAATTTTCTTCAATCCAATCGAGGATAGTCTGTAAAAGATTTTCTTTCAAAATTTAGCCTTATATTAGCTATAAGTTATTTATATTTATTACATTAACACAAAAATTATTTTTATCATGCATAATAAATAAAACAAATTACTTATCTGATTACCCCTCAAAGACAAACATAAATGGAATCTCCCAAAGATCGAGTTTACCATTCAGTCATCTGCGTACTTGCCTTTATAGGCTACTTCTTTTCCTCTTTTAGCCTATTGCTAACGCCTTCATCTGTTGCACTATTTCAATCAACTTATATCATCTCATTGGTGAGCTTTTTTATTTACCTTCCCTACTGCCTAATTATTTGGTTTGCCTATCAAAAACACATTACATTAATGCCATTAGGCCGGCTTCAATGGCGAACATTAAAAGCCCCTGTCTTAACATTACTGGGATTATTATTTATCGGCATGTTTTTAGGTTTTGACGATGATTCATGGATAGCCGAGGTTGAACCCATTACAGGATTTGCTTTCTTCCTGTTTGCCCTTGCTGCTATGTTTATTGCTCTGATTACTGAAGAGATCATTTTTAGAGGTTTTCTATTAAATGCAGGCATGTGGTATGGCAATACAGGAAAATGGATAGCGATTATTCTTTCTTCACTGCTATTTTCAACTATGCACTATCAATATGAATCAATCACTACATTTATTCTTATTTTTATTGTGGGAGTTATCTTTTGTTTAGTAAGAATAGGATTTCGTTTATTAATCGCACCTATTGCCCTACACTGCATCAATAATTCAATCACTATTCTTTTCTTAATGATATAGCATTTTTATTTAATAAAACTCTCTTTGATATGGAAAAATGGTTATTATTAATAACTAATATAATAATATTTAAAGAGTTTTATTATTTTTAGCTAAATATTTTTTATAATAAAAAAATATTTATTATCTATAATTATCTTACTAACGCATCTTAAAAACAAATTACATTATTAACCATAAAAAATCATCTTATTAACAAGCCATTATTTAAATTACATAAAATCCATATTAACTCACACTCTGAAAAGAATGAAATAAATAAGATATTAATAAGAATCACTCTTAATCTATTTATGAGATCTCTCTCTAAAGATAGGAAATTAACTTAGGATTAATAGCATAGAAATGCTAGCATAAAAAATGCTATAAATTAATTCTATAATTTACATGATGTTAGTTTAAATAAATTAAAAACTTTTAAATATATTGTCTTCAATTTATTAACAAGAAAGATAATGAATATCTCTGTTAATAATTATTTAAACTTACTATTCTAATTTTAAAATTAAAGTTATAAAAACATTATTCTATTTCAACCTGGTTTAAGTCGTTTTTATACTAGATTGATAGCAACACAACAAAAATACTTTCAATAAAAGTGGGCGTACTATGAAAAGCATGTTTACGACTCGGGAGCTCCCTGACGTAGATCGGTTTTCCGTATTCAGGGATACAATAAAAGACCGCTTTTTATCGTCTTATGAATGCAATGAAGTCGAATTGCCTCCTCATTCTCGATTTTATGCCAACATTGTCGAGCAGAAGGTGACAAATATTCGCTTTATTCAGCTAGAGTCTAATGGTCACTGGGCGAGTAGCCGTCCTTTAACTCATAAACTTAGCTTGGAAGAGCATTTTCAAATTGAGATACAGCGTTCAGGAACTAGCCATCTTACTCAAGATGGAAGAACCGCATTTCTACGGCAAGGAGACTTTTGTATTTTTGATATGGCAAGACCCGTATCATGGTCTTTTGATAACGATTACTCATTATTTAAAATTTTGATCCCAAGGGAAAAACTAGCATCACGTTTAGGTAATACCCAAAATCTTACTGCAAGAGCAATACGAGGCAATAGCATTACAGGCTCCCTCGTTTATAGCTTTGTGATGCGCTATATTCCGTTCTTAGATTCAATGCCGCCACAACATGCACAACAACTTGCCGATATTTTATTGAATTTAATTACGTCTGCTTTCAGTGAATACAGTATTGCAACTCCACCTCAAAGCTTAGGAAGATCAACACTGTTTTATTTTGCCCAACACTATTTAGAGCAACATATTTCCGATCCAGATTTAAGTGTTAATCAATGTGCAAATGCTTGTGGGATCTCCGTGCGCTATTTACAGATGTTATTTAAAGAACAAAATACCTCTGTACTTCGTTGGATCTACCAAAAACGCCTTGAGAATTATAAAGCGGCTTTAGTTAATCCTCTCTTGGCAGAGAAAAATATTACACAATTAGCTTATGAATGCGGATTTAGCGATATTTCTAATTTAAGTCGAAAATTTAAATCCGAATTTTTTATGACGCCTTCAGAATATCGAAAAATACATTCGTTAAGATAAGTTTTAAAACAGGGTTATAGAGCATATAAAAATCATTTCAAGCATTATGATCCATATATGAATCAATATGTACTCAGAATGCTCATTCCCCCTCTAGTTAAAATTTTGGAGGTTATGTTAGAGGGGGATTGGTGTTGTTACATTAACCGTAACGAAATTCAATGCCTAAAGTGCCACATGGATATTCCCATTTCTTTAAAATTGTTTCACCACATAAAACACGGCAAGTTCCGCACTCTAAACAGCCCGCGTAATCAAAAAGGTATTGTCCTTTTTCATCTTTCTTATATAACCCAGCAGGGCAGGCTTTCATTAAGATGTCAAATTGTACAGGATCGATATCATCCTTTAAGACAATATGTGGATTTTCTTCATCCACATTAAATTTATTGACGCCTAATTTAACGTCTACGTTGACTTGACTCATAAAGAACGTACCCCCTTAAACCCATCTTTAATTAAGTTCATCACACCCACTTTCTTAACTTGAGACAGTATTTTCTTACGCACAGGTTTTTCTGGACCATTAATCACAAATAAGTCGTGCATCACGTTCGCAGCCATTTGCGGGTAATCCGTAAAGAATCTTGTATTATCGAGGAAAGAAGGCAAGTCTTTGTATAACTTCATATCTTTCATCACAAAGCTGTCATTTAATAAAGATTGGTAGCAACTTAATTCTTTTTGGCTATAACTGTTTTGCTCTTTCGCCATTAATACCGCTTTTGCAGCCGCTTCACCTGAAGCAATCGCTAAATCCATTCCTCTTACGGTATAGCCGACATTAAGGCAAAAACCTGCGGCATCTCCCGCCACTAATACGCCATCTTTGACTAATTCAGATACCATATTCATGCCACCCTCTGGCACCATATGCGCTGAATATTCTAATAATTTGCCGTCTTTGATAAGTGGTGCAACAACAGGGTGTTGTTTAAAATCTTCTAATAATTGAGGAACCGTTTTTTCGAATTTATCGACATTATGTAGCCCTAAAACAAGGCCTAAAGAAACGGTATTTTTATTGGTATATAAGAATCCGCCACCTAAATATCCACCTGATGGTGCGCCAGCAAAAAGCCAAGCTAAGCCTTCATCATTAGTACAACCAAATCGGTCTTCCATTTGTTGTGGCGTGAATTCCAATAACTCTTTAACCCCTACCGCCACAGTGTGAGGATTAATTTTTTGTGTCATACCTAATTGTTTTGCTAATAATGAATTAACACCATCAGCGAGGATAACCACATGGGCTTCAATTTCATCATCACCCGCTTTTACACCACACACCTTGCCTTCTTTCACCAACACTTCATCAACGCGAACACCCGTGATCACTTGTGCGCCAGCGTTTTCTGCTTTTTCCATTAACCATTGGTCAAATGAAGAACGTAATACGGTATAAGAGCGTGCAGCTTCCTCTTCTTGTTGCGTGTGTTGATAATCTAAAGTCACACCATCTGTTTCCGTGAGCATGGAAATTTTTTCACGCGTCACAAGGCGTTCAACAGGTGCTTCTTGGGCAAAATTGGGAATGATTTTTTCAAGGCTGTGCGCGTATAAACGTCCACCTGTCATATTTTTACTGCCAGCGAAATTACCTCGCTCTACAACTAAAACATCACACCCTGCTTGTGCTAATACATAGGCAGCAGTACCACCAGCAAGTCCACCACCCACAATAATGGCGTCAAAAATATCGTCTGACATACTTTCCTATCCTTTTATTATGTGTGGTCGCTTAGCAAATTATCACTAAGCGACCTACGGTGATTAGCCGCCAAGCTTCGCGGTTAATGCAGGTAACACTTTGTAGAGGTCGCCAACAATACCGTAATCCACCATATTGAAAATTGGGGCATTTTTATCTTTGTTGATAGCAACAATGACTTTTGCTCTATCCACACCCACCATATGCTGAATTTGCCCTGAAATACCGACAGCAACATAAACATCCGCACCTAAAGTCACGCCTGAAACACCAATGTAGCGGTCATGTTCCATCCAGCCTTCACCCTCAGCAATCGGACGTGAACAGCCCACTTCGCCTTGAAGGGCTTTCGCTAATGCCTCCGCGAGTGCAATATCATCCGCCTTACCAAAACCGCGTCCGACACCCACAACACAATGCGCTTTACCTAAATCAACGGCACTGCCATGTTTTGGCTTACGAGCCAATACTTTTAATGTATGTGCAGGGGCGATAAAGGCACTTTGCACCACTTGTGCATTGGGTGCGTCTTTGATGGCTTCCACATCTAATGCACTACCGACAGTCGCAATGGCATAAGGTGAGCGAATTTCTGCTTTAGCATGCGCTAAACCACCATAGACTTGGTGTGTAGCAATCACAGTATTGTTTTCAATAGCAATACTTAATGCATCACTGACAACACCAGCGTTTAAAGTCACACCAAGACGAGCCGCAATCGCTTTTGCTCGTTTTGATGAAGCAAGTAGAACCAATGCATTCGCACCCGCTTCTTTAATAATTGTGGCAAAAGAGGCCGCATAATCTTCAGCAATCACACCCTCTTGAGGTGCAAAGCAGTACACACAATCAGCGCCTAAGTTGACACATTCACGCGTACTTTCATCATCACCAATAAACAGCACATTAACCTTTTCACCAAGACCACGAGCAAACGCAATCAGCTTTGCTAAATCATCCGCTTTTTCGGCATAAACAAAGGTAGTAGGTAGTAAACTAGCCATTTTTAATCTCCTTATTGATTAACCGCTTGGCGTAAATGTTCAGCAAAAGTGGCAATATTTTCATCTGAATCACCTTCTAAAATAATACCAAGGCGATCAGATTGCTCTGGCGCACAAACTTGTGTTTGCACAACAGTCAGAGAAGAAATATCAACACCGATATCTCCTAACCCCAGCTTTTCAACTGGTTTTTTATTCGCCGCTAAAATGGCTTTCATTGAAGGGAGTTTTGGTGTGTTAATACTTGAAGTGACACACACAATGGCAGGTAATGTCAGTTCAAGTTCTTCAGTGATATTTTCTAAATCACGTTCAACAATGATTTTGTCGCCTTCAACGGTGATTTTGTTTACAGCGTTCACACAAGGTAAACCTAAATATTCACCAACGGCTAAACCCGTTTGTTGAGCGTATAAATCACCTGAACCTTCGCCGAAAATGAGCAAGTCAAACCCCACTTTTTTTGCTGCTTGCGCAATAATATTGGCAGTATCTGTTGAATAAAGCGCGCTACATGCATCATCAGCAACCAGCGTTAATGCATCTGGGCCACGCGATAAAATATCTTTTTTGATTTTCGCGTTTTCAACCATTGCACTTGTCCCCACACTTAATGCAGTTACAGTGCTATCACCAAGGGTAGAGGCTATTTCTACTGCGGTTTCAATTGCATTCAAGTCATACAAACTAATTTTTAAACCCGCATTATCGGTTGCGAGTGTACGATCAGGCCGTGTTGTGATGTCTTGTTCGTCATGAACAACCTTACAGCAGGCAATAAGTTTCATAATTCACATTCTCCGTTTTGCACAATGCAACAAATTAATAAGCTCAAATCTCATTACGCTAAAATATGCTTAGCGATGACCATACGTTGCACTTCACTTGTGCCTTCAAAAATCTCAGTAAGTTTTGCTTCACGCATCAAACGTTCAACAGGATAGGATTTGGTGTAACCCATACCGCCATGTAATTGAACGGCTTTTTGAGTTACATAAGTGGCAGCTTCTGCTGCATAAAGTTTGGCTTGAGCTGATTCACGAGTGTAAGGAAGACCTGCCATTTTGGCGGCAGCGGCGCGATAAACTAGCATACGTGCGCAATCAACACGCGTTGCCATATCCACTAATACCCATTGAATACCTTGATTAGCCGCAATGGGTTTACCAAATTGAATACGTTCTTTGGTGTAAGCAATAGTGGCATCTAAGGCACTTTGTGCGATCCCTAATGCCAATGCAGAACAACTTAAACGCCCGCCATCTAAGGTTTCCATCGCGATATTAAAGCCTTTGCCTTCTTCGCCTAACATAGCGCTGGCTGAAACAACACAATCACTGAAGCTCACAGAGCAGGTTTCAGAGCCGTTCATACCCATTTTGTCTTCAGGTAAACCAATGCTAATACCAGGGTTATCACGCTCAACTAAGAATGCGGTGATCCCTTTTACGCCTTTGCTTTTATCGGTCATAGCAAACACGATAAAAAAAGCACCTTGAGGCGCCGCAGTGATCCACAATTTAGAGCCATTAATCACATAGTTATCGCCTTGGCGAACCGCTGTTGTTTCCTGAGCCGCAGCATCACAACCCGCACTAGGCTCTGACAAACAGAAGCACCCTAATTTTTCGCCAGAAACCACACCTGGTAAAATGCGTGCTTTAGTTTCTTCATCAGCATATTTTTGAATAATTGGTCCTGTTAAAGAACATTGTGATCCCATGATCATGGCGTGAGAGGCACTCACTTTCGCCATCTCTTCTGTGGCTAATACATAGCTAATAGCATCTGCTTCTGTACCACCATAAGCTTCATCAATGTTGAAACCAAAGAGTCCCAATTCAGCCATCGGTGCAACACTCTCACTAGGAAAGCGATGTTCTTTATCAATAGCGCCCGCAATTGGTTTAATGTCGTTTTCAACGAACTCTCTGACCATATCGCGGATCAGGACTTGTTCTTCTGTTAGCTGAAAATCCATGTTTATCTTCCTCTGAGAATATTGATGGTTATCTCTATGGCGTGCGATTTCACGTTTGTCGTCTTATCGCACGCATTAATGGGTTAACGTGATTTCTACATCGTCGCTATTGATGCAGGTAAAAAGGTGTACAGCAGCAACATAAACATCATGGCTAACAGTGGGATAGCGAGGGTTAATGTCCCCACTGGCCCATAGCCCTCTTTATGGCTGACACCACAGACGCTAAAGACAGTAATAATCAATCCGTTAAATGGCGGTGTTGTACTCATAGATGCCATTGTGGCAACACGGTGTAATGAACCTTGATCAACCACGGTTGCAGGGAACATCGCAGCAATCATTGGCATGGCGATACTTAACGCACCAGAGCCTGAACCACTGATAAACACTAGCGCACCGACTGAAATTGCAGTCACAACAAGTGGATTAAGACCCGATTGAGCAATCGCTTGGAATGATTCTTTGAAGGCAGGTAACGTCATGACTAACGCACCAAATCCAACAATAACCGCCGTGTTAAAGAGGGAGGTCACCCCTTCCATCGTCCCTGCGGCTAAATTAGGTATGAGTTTTTTCCAATCTAGATAGCGTAAGTACACAATCAAGGCAGCAATAATGGCGCAGAACAGTGCAATAGCGGGATCCCATTTCAGGATATTCAGCACGACAAGCAGAATAAGCATCGGCAGTAATGCAACGAGCACATTCGGTAATTGGCGATCTTTTTTACCCTCTTCTGCTTTCGCCGTTTTTTCATCTTCAACCCAACCTTCACCTTTCGCTTTTACGCGCTTAAAGAGCCAAGTGAGATAAATAATCACTAAGGTGACTTGGAACAATGCTGTCAACATACCTGGTACTAAACCCGCAGTTGCTGACGTGCCTAGAAATTTCATTGGGATAAGGTTTTGGATCTGAGGCGATCCCGGCATGATCATCACAAACGTACCCGCACCTGCAAAATAGACAGCCGGAATAAGTCTGCGAGGAAGATTCGCTTTACGGAATAAACTCACCATCATTGAATAGACGGTAAACAGTGCAACAAACACTGACACACCGCCGTAGGCTAAAATGGCACAAGCCGCCACTAATGATGGAATAACGGCTCTTTCACCAAATTTACCAATAATAAAAGAGGCAACACTATCAGCAGCGCCACTGATAGCGGTTAATTTGCCAAAAATCGCACCTAGTACGAAAATGAAGAAGAAGCTGCCAAAATAGCCACCTAATCCGCCGGTATACACTTGTAATAGTGCATCGACAGGATTAAGCATATCTGGTGATACAAGCCATGCAGTCACAGCAAGAAATAGGCTGGTGGTAAAGACAGAAATAAAAATATGTATGCCTTTCATACACATAATCATTAATATCGCTAGCCCGATGATTAAACAAATAATACCCATGATTGCCCCACTTATATGTGTTAGGGTTCAATTGACCTGCGTAAATCACGCAGGTCTTTTGTGACTATTAATTAACGTTGTTAAGCAGAAAGCACATCTGCAAAAGTTTGCAGTGCTGTTCTTGCCTGTTCATATGTTTTAGTTTGCTGATCGATTTCGATAATGATGGAAGGAATGCCTTCTCTATCGAGGAATTTCTTCACAATAGGGGCATCAAATTCTTCAGGATCACAGAACTTCGTCAGTAAATAGACGACACCATCGGCGCCTGTGTTTTTCACCATATCGGCAATTAAACGACCGCGTTTTTTCTCTGGATCATACAAAAGTGAACACCCTTCAAGATGGGCGATTTGCTCAGCCATCGCTTCATAAGGTGCTTTGTTTTCAGGAATATCTTGGCGAAACTGACGAGACTCATGCGCGACTTCATCCGCCACAATCGCCATTTTGTTGTCAGCCAAAATTTGTAGAATAGAAGGGCTATCCGCAATAATGCCTGTTACAACAATCTTGTGTCCTTTCCAAGGTTCTGGAGACAAGGTTTTGCATTGTGCAACAATGGTTTCAACGACTTTTGTATGCTCAACGACATCCATAAAATAACCACTTTTGATCACAGTGTTACGACGTTGTGGTGTGACCAAGTTTGGATGAAGTGCCGCGATATCTGAAAACTCGCGTAATGCGCGACGGCGCTGATTAAACAGATGGATGGCATTTTTCAGTGCATCGTCTGTTACCGCTTGACCTGAAATCTCCCCTAATTGCAGTGCAATTTTCTTATATTGTTCAGTTAAGAATGCAATACCTGCTGGCGTTTTACGGTTCTGTGGATGAACCAATTGAATGAAAGGAACTTGTGGTACACCAGATTTCCAGTTTTGCCCTAAGCATTTTAAGGTGTCACAAAGAGAAGGAATTAAGGCCGCAGACAATTTATTTAATGCCCCATCTAATCCCATCTCAAGAGAAGAAAGCACTAGTGCACAATAGAAAGGAGGAAAATATTTCTTCGCTTCTGAGATCTCACGGCCTTCTGCACCCCAAATACCAAAAGGCACCATACCTGCGGCATAGACAATTTCATTCGGCGTATATTCAGGAAAACAGCCAACAACCTTTTTGCCACTACGAATAAACCCATCTAATTGAGCAACAGGGTTATCCACCACGGCTTGTAACTCATCAAACAACTCCGCTAATGTTTTCATTAGATGTCCCCCTTTTTCATTTCTGCTTTGTTAGCAGCCATAATTTCAGTCAATGCTTCAACACGGGTGACATACTGCGCTTCAGAGAAAACACGAGGATCAGCTTGGTCGCCATCAAAAGTCACTGTTGGGATCTTAAGTTCATGACGAATACGGCGCTCAATTTCAGGCATAATGCCACTCCAGAGCTTGCAACTACGGTTAACGTGAATAATCGCACCATCAACTTTATTCTGACGGCTCACGTTAATACGCATATCAGCAGCACGTTCAACAGAGACACAGTTAGGAACGTAGGAGTAAGCACGCATCATTTCGTCACTATTTTGATAAATCACACCAAATGCGGTGGCGTAAACAGTGGCAGTTACGTTGATACCTTGCTCTTTTAACGGAGTAGATGTGGCACGCAAGTAAGGCCAGCAGGCAATACCTTCAAAGAGAACTCGGTATTTTTCTTCACCGCGGTAAGTCGATTTTTTCTCTTTGATATTTTGTTCCATCTCTTCACACAGTTGCTCAAAAGCCAGTGCGGCTTCTAATTTACCGCGAGCACAAACAGCAACAGCCATGTGATTAAAGAGATCAAAACCATTCATTGGCGAAGGTTCATATTGGCAATATTCCGCCGCTTTTAACCATGCACGTCCTGTACGTTGCGAAATTTCACAGACTTCTTTAAATTTCTCTTCTGAGAACACTTTGCCTGTGACTTTTTCGAGTTGTTTGATGGCATCATCAAATTGCGCTTGAACATATTTCACCGTTACATCATCGGTGTCATAGTCATTTTTATAAGGAATATCGATAAGGATCATCGGGATATTCAGCTCATAAGCGATATTTTCATACCATTTGATCATGCAGTTACAAATGTTGTTACAACACAGCAAGAAGTCAGGCTGTGGCATATCCATCTCTTCACACTGCTTAATATCCATGTAAGAAAGGCTAATGCGTGCATAAGCACAGATATCATTGGAATAACCCATGCTTTCTGCGTGCTCACACATTTTTAAACCCGCACCTTTTGCGGCAATCGCAGCGGCTTGGTTTTCAGGATAAACCACACATAAACCCAGTGTTTCAGCGATTTCTTGCGGGAAGTTTGAGGCGCACCACCCTATTTTTTCACCGCTGTTTTTGGCATCCCACGCACGCTGATAAGCATCAGCGGCAATTTTTTGCAGTCGTTTTTTCGCAGGAATATAATCCGGCGCATTCATATCTACATTGCTCATTTTGATGTTCCTATTGTTAACGCATCGTCTTCCAGTTGATGGCGGTACGCTTCAAAGGCATAAATGGCGGCACCTATCGCCCCGTTATATTGTGATAATGGTGAGGTGGCGATAGGCGCGTTCAGCTCTTCGCTAACATAACGAACAACTTCAAAATTACTGGCAACACCGCCTGTCATGACAACAGGGGCTTCAACACCGACTCGTTTTGCAAGACCTGCAATACGGCTAGCCACAGAGCGGTGAATACCATTAATGACGTCGGGTATTGTTTCGTTATTCGCGAGATGAGAAATAACTTCCGATTCAGAGAACACGGTACAGGTGGAACTAATCGTGACTTTCTTCGTGGACTTAGCGCCC
Source organism: Proteus sp. PR00208 (assembly GCF_016238545.1). Classification (NCBI taxonomy): domain Bacteria; kingdom Pseudomonadati; phylum Pseudomonadota; class Gammaproteobacteria; order Enterobacterales; family Morganellaceae; genus Proteus; species Proteus sp. PR00208. Next base: position 14,567 of record NZ_JAEHQE010000024.1, read on the forward strand.
TCTTGAGCGAGATCGGAAATCTTGGTTTCTAATACTCGCGACATCACATCTAAAAAGCGTCCTGTACCCGCAGCGCACTTGTCATTCATCACAAAGTTCAATAAACGGCCTGCACCATCCATATGAAGTGCTTTAACGTCTTGACCGCCGATATCAATCACTGTTTTCACACCCGGAAAAAGAAAGTGCGCACCTTTCGCATGGCAGCTAAGTTCACTCACTTCTTTGTTGGCTTCTTTCAATGAATTACGGCCATAGCCTGTTGCGCAGATCCAGCTGATCTGACTGAGATCGCCGCCAAATTGACGCAATACTTCATTGATCGCTTTTTCAGGCCCAGATGTACCAGCGCCAATAGATGCCAATGATTTCGCGACAATCGCGTCACCATTTTTCATGATGATGCATTTCGAGGCTGACGATCCGATATCAACGCCCATTGTGAAAATGTCTTGTTGCATGCCTTTGCTCTCCTGAAAATTAAAAAAGTAAGTGGATTATTCTTTCCACGTCATCACGTCTTTATTGGCTTCAAGGTTTGCTATCTCTTCAGCGCTATACCCTAATTCAGCTAATACAGACGGTGTGTCTTCACCTAACAAAGGGCCACGGCGATATTCAGGTAAACCACTTTCTAAGAAATCAATCGGTGGACGAACTAAGGCTTTTTCACTGCCATTTTTATATTTCATGTTGTAGAAGGTGTTGATTGCCCAAGCTTGTTTATCTTCCAACACTTCTTCCCAAGTTTGCGCAATGCTGAATGGGATATCGTTTTTGGTGAAAATATCTGCCCACTCTGACGCTGTTTTTTGCTCAACTTGCTGCCAAATCAGGTCATATAATTCTGGGGAGCGATTATTTTTCGCCACTTCTTGTAGACGTGTATAACGGGCGTCTTCTGCTAAATCTGGGCGACCAATACAGGAAATAAAGGTTGGGTAATAAGCATCGTAAACAGGCATACAGACTTGAATAAAACGATCATCTTTCGTTTTATAAGCCAAAATAAATGGGCTGGTGGTATTGCGGCGATCGATAGGATAAGGCTGACCATAATCTGGGTATTGTGCCGCTTGGATCATGATGGCTTGAGTGTAAATAGAAGTATGCAACAAGTTAGTTGAAACATACTCGCCTTGACCGATATTTTGAGCACGAATATAAGCAGCTAACACACCTGAAACCAAACCTAATGCACACTGGTGATCGCCAAGGCCAGGGATCACGTTCATAGGTACTGTGCCTTTTTGGTACAGAGAGCCTAAAATACCGCCACGCGCAAAGAATGCTGTGTAGTCAAATCCTGGTAAGTCTTTATCTGGGCCTTCATCGCCATAACCCGTCACGCTGGCGTAAACTAATTTTGGAAAGCGCTGTTTTAACGTTTCATAATCTAAACCCGCACGCTCTCTTGCTCCAGGACGCCAGTTAGTTAAGAAAATGTCTGCTTTTTCTAACAGTTCAAACAGGATTTTTTTCCCTGCTTCTGTTTTGGTATTTAACACAATCCCACGTTTATTGGCGTTTTCTAAATCAAAACTGGTGTTTTCATGTTGATCTAATGGGCGGCCTTCTGTTGGTGCTGTATAGCGTAAGTTATCACCACTTGGAGATTCGATTTTGATTACGTTCGCACCCATATCAGCTAAAATACGACCCGCTGCCGGTACCGCGATAAAGGTCGCCAACTCAACTACGGTGACGCCTTCCAGTGCTTTATGACTTGTCATTTCTTCTCCTAATTATTTTTAGACTTCATACTGCTGTTGTCAGAATGTGGATAAATCCGTTGTCACTTAACTCGCTACTTTGTTTTTTTCATCCTTGATTGAAACGCTATAACCCAGTTGCAATTTCAGCGCTTGCACATCAATTTTTCCGCAAGGGGTATGAGGAAATTCTGTAAAGAAATGGAGTTCTTTGGGGATTTTGTAGCGAGCCAGTCGCTCTTGTAGAAATTCACGTAATTCACTTTCACCAATGCTGTGGCCTTTTTGCACACAAATGGTGGCAATCACTTCTTCACCTAAATCAGCAGACGGAATGCCAAATGCTTTTGTCGCATCAACACCAGCATATTCAGCAATAGCTTCTTCTATTTCACAAAGGCTGATATTTTCACCACCGCGCACCACAATCTCTTTCATGCGATAGGCATAGTGATAATTTCCTTGTTCATCGATACAGCCGATATCACCCGTGTGTAACCAACCCTCTTCGTCTAACGCTTCTTTAGTTTTATCAGGGGCATTGTCATAGCCCATCATCACATGGAAGCCACGCGTACAAATTTCACCTAAAATACCTACTGGCACAGATTTACCTGTTTTCGGATTGATAATTTTCATTTCAACAAAAGGTAAAGGCTTACCAATAGATCCACGTTTTATTGTTAAAGGATCGTTAGGTAATGTTTGGGTACAACAAGGTGAGGCTTCTGTTTGACCATAAGAGACGGTGATGCCTTTCATGCCGAGGATATTTTCGATGTCATCGATTAATGCGGGAGGAAAACTCGCTCCTGCAATAATGCCTTTATCAAGACTAGATAAATCATAGTGAGAAAATTGCTCATGCTTCATTAAGCGACTAAAAATTGTCGGAACGCCATGCATAATAGTGCAACGATAGTCTTGAACGACTTTTAAAACATCTTCAGCACAGTAGTTATCTAACAGAACTAATTGGCATCCTGTTGTTAATGCAAAAAAGAGGCAGGAAGAGAGTCCAAAGCAGTGGAACAGAGGAACCGCAAGACAAATTACATCGTCATGAGTCACACCTAAGCGCTGTGCTGATAACATGGCGTTATTGATGACATTATATTGGCTTAACATGACACCTTTAGGCATTGCTGTACTGCCAGAGGTCATTTGAATAGTCAGCAAATCTTTTGCACTAACTTGTTCAACAGCATGCTGATAAACAGCGTCGGATACGTGTATTGCTTTTTCTTTTAATTGAGATAAAGAGACACTTTTTTCTGCACGTTCATTTCCCATGCTAATAAATAATTGAGGTAATACATCGTTATTTTCTGATGCTTTTTTAGAAAGACAATTAATAACCTCAATAAAATGATTGCTTTTAAAACCATCAGAAAAACAGAGCGCTTTAATTCCAGTTAATCGACATAAATCTAATAACTCTCTTTTTTTAAAATGAAAGTTAATACAAACGACGGGCACACCAATTTGAGCGGCGGCAAGAAAACAGATTATCCATTCCACACTATTAGCAGACCAAATACCTAAACGATCCCCCTTTTTTAAACCAATAGATAAAAAACCACGGGCAACTTGATCCACTTCTTGTTGTAATTGTTGCCAAGTGAGTGTTTTTTTACTTTGATTCTCAATCAAGGCTATTTGTGAAGAATATTGCTTCACTACACTGTTTAGACATTCTTTAACTGTCGTTTCTAATAAGGTCATAAATACCTACTCAACCGCTTCTTTGCTGGTGTTTACGTCTGTAATGACCTTATTCTGAGTAGGGGAAATTATTCATTCTTGGTAAATAACGAACTGTTTTTCGTCATTTGAATAGTACGAGTGAGATTTGTGATTGGCGTCTAGATTTAGCGAGTTAAATATATTTACTAATTAAAGATTAATTAATTGGAATGAAATAGATTTGAAACTGATGCGTTATAAATGTGTTATTATTAAAAATAAAAAGGAGAGCAATTTTATTTAAATAAAGAAAATAAAATCACTCTCTTTTTAATAAAACTATACTCTACTTATTTTAAGTTATAAATAAATCTTATCAATAAATAAAAGATGTAATTTAAATAATAAACAATTATTAACTTTTATAACATATTAATAAAATATTTCCAGAAAGCTTAATAAATAATATCTTTTAGTTTTATCAGAAAAAATAATGAAATTCATTGGGTTTTAATTTTGGGCAAATCAGCTAAATATGTTTTTTACCTCGTTTCATCGGCATGGTTGAAGTCTGATTAAGCGTTAATCCTTTAGTTTCTGGTGCAAACAAGACTGAAATTATCATACCAAACAGTGAAATTGCGGCTCCCACCAGCATGGTGGTGTTAATGCCATAAGTGGCAATAAAGGCAGGAAGAGCACACGTTGAGATAACTGTACCAATACGGCTTATTGACATAATTATGCCCACTGCTGATGCCCGAATATCTGTCGGAAACAATTCGTTAGGATAGAGCCATTGTAAAATTCCGGGACCACCAGAAAAGAACGCGTAAGTCGCAAAGGCTAAGATAACAAATAAGATAGGTAGATCAGGAAAAACGCCGAGCACTAATAATGCCAACGTCATCATGGCAAAACTACCAATTAATAACGGACGTCGCCCTGTTTGGTTTAACCAAAACATGGCAGGAATACAACCAAACATAAAGAATAGACTAATGACTACATTACCCAGCGCCGCACTCCTTCCCGCATCCCATCCTAATAAACCGACAATTTGGGGCCCAAAGGTATAAATGGCAAACATCGGGATCACTTGGCAAGTCCAAATCACCGCAACAAAGAGCACGAAAGAAAAGTGACGCTTATTAAATAACTCGATAAAACGTGTTGTTTTGGCATCTTCCGCTTCAAAAACCACAGGCTCACCAAAGAGCTTGATCATCATTTCATTGCACTCTTGAATACGCCCTTTACGTATTAACCAAAGGGGTGATTCAGGGAGATCAAAACGACCAATTAAAATAATAACGCAAGGAATAAAGGCACTACCAAGCATCCAACGCCAACCATCCTCAATATCATATAAAAGATAACCGACCAAATTGGCGCAAGTCGCCCCGATATACCACATAGCGGCAATAAATCCGACCGCAAAAGCGCGTTGTTTTTTATTGGAAAATTCGGTGATCATTGACGTTGCGATAGGATAGTCAGCACCAATCACAATCCCAATAAGGAATCGCATCACCAACAAACCCACTGGGGTTGAAACAAACATCGTCGCGATAGAAATAATGGCAATAGCCACAATATCCACAAGGAACATTTTACGGCGACCCACTTTGTCACAAATATAACCAAAGAGTGATGTGCCAATAAAAAGCCCTGCTAATGTCGCTGCACCAAGCAGACCAATCCATCGTGTATCAAGTTGTAATAACGGTGTGAGTTGCTCTAATGCCACACCAATAATCACTAATACATAGCCGTCAAGAAAAGGGCCGCCACTGCCCCATAACATCACTCGACGATGCACAGAGGTAAAACGAATATCATCAAAGTTTCTGGGTTGCATGACTGCGTCCTGGTATTTTTTCTAAATAAAACAAAGAAAGAAAAGCTCCCAGGCCGGAGACAGCACTGGGAGAAAAGTAGCGAGCCGTCATCCGTAACGATATTCCACGCCAAATGTACCGCGTGGGTATTCCCATTTTTCAAGCGCACTGTCTAAACCGAGAATTCGACAAGTTCCACATTCTAAACAACCAGCATAATCAAAACTGATAGTGCCATCTTCTTGTTTTTTATAAAGACCCGCAGGGCAGGCTTTAACTAAGGTTTCTAGCACCTGCATATCGGGTTGCTCTTTGACGACGATATGTGGATTTTCCTCATCGACATTAAATTTATTGATGCCTAATTTGACATCGACATTTACGGGAGAACTCATATTGCTTTTGCTCCTTTGATCCCATCTTTGATTAGGTTCATCCAGCCGACCTTTTTGGTATGACGCATTAGGGTTTTACGCATAGGTACTGGCGCTTCACCCGTAACAGTAAAGAGATCTTTGGCAATACCAACGACCATTTCAGGATAAGCGGTGAACATACGAGGGTTATCAAGTAAATCAGGCATACGCTGATAGGCTTTCATATCGCGTAAAGGACCATCTTCTAAATGCTTGAGATATTCATTTAGCGTTTGTTTGCTAAAATCATTTTTCTCCATTGCCGATAGCACGGTTTTTGCAGCAGCTTCGCCGGAGGCCATCGCTAAATCCATGCCACGAATAGTAAAGCCAAGGTTCATACACATCCCTGCTGCATCACCAGCAATCAATACGCCATCACGTACTAATTCGTGTTGCATTCTTAACCCAGCTTCAGGAACAACGTGCGCACCGTATTCCACCATTTTTCCGCCTTCAATCAGCGGTGCGACAACGGGATGCTGTTTAAAATCTTCTAGCATTTGTGGTACCGACTTTTTAGCGTCTTTAATATGGTGAAGCCCACACACCAGACCTAAAGAAAGCGTGGTTTTATTGGTATATAAAAAACCGCCCCCCATTAATCCATCGGTAGGCGAACCCGCAAATAACCAAGCTGCACCTTCATTATCTTTTAGGTTGAAGCGGTCTTTAATCACACTTTCAGGGAGTTCGATAATCTCTTTTACGCCTACCGCGACATTTTCGGCCGCAACACGTTTGGTCATGCCTAGTTGTTCAGCCAAGATGGAATTCACACCATCAGCAAGGATCACCGCTTTAGCTTCTAACACATCACCATCGGCTTCAACGCCAACAATTTTGCCATCACGCTCAACTAACTTATCAACACGAATGCCTGTGATACATTGCGCACCCGCGTTTTCGGCTTGCTCCATTAGCCATTGGTCAAACTCACCCCGTAATACAGACCAAGAGGCCGTTTTTGGGTTATTCCCTTCAGCATTTTGGTAATCAATCGTCATTGCGCCTGTTTGCGTCATAAATGACAATTTTTCATGAGTGATCACGCGTTCAACAGGCGCTTCTTGCGCAAACTCAGGAATGATGCGCTCAAGGGTATGTGCATACATACGCCCACCGGTTACATTTTTCCCGCCAGCGTAGTTACCTCTTTCTATTAGCAATACTTGTGCGCCTTCTCTTGCTAAAACAAGAGCCGCCACAGATCCTGCTAATCCTGCGCCAACAATAATGGCATCGAAAATATCTTCGGAATCGGACATAACATCTCCAGAATTTGCGATAAACAGCAGAGAAGTTCCCCTCCCTGCTTAAATAAATCAGTTAGATAATTGACGAGTTAATGCAGGTAGAACCTTCATTAAGTCACCGACAATACCGTAGTCAGCGAATTGGAAGATAGGTGCATTTTTGTCTTTATTAATAGCAACAATGATTTGAGCGCCATTAGCGCCGACCATATGTTGAATTTGCCCTGAAATACCCGCAGCTAAATAGAGTTCAGGTTTCAGCATCAGATTGGAAATACCGACATAACGCTCGTGTTCCATCCACTTCTCATTTTCAGCAACAGGACGAGAACAGGCGATTTCAGCACCAATGGCTTTAGCGAGTTCTTCTGCAATAGCGATATTTTCTTTGCTGCCGATACCGCGACCCACGCTGACAACAAAACGTGCTTTGTCTAAATCAACGGCATTGATTGCGCGTGGTTGAACTGAATTGCGAACGATGGTTTGAGCTGGGGCAATCCATGCGACTTTTTGTGCATCACCTGTAGCGTCAGTTTCGGGTGCAACATCAAAAGCACCCACGCTTGCAGTTACAACACAGTAAGGGGTTTTCAGGGTTTCATCACCAAAGGCAAGACCACCGTAAACCATATGTTTTGTCACAAGAGAATCACCGTCTGCTTTTAAAGATTGTGCATCATTAGACACAACCGCCTCTAAGCGATGACCTAAGCGAGCGGCTAATAATTTGCCACGGCGCGTGTTAGGCAGTAGCACTAAACCTGCATCGCCTTTCTGTTTGATGGTTTCAACCATGCTTTGTGCATAGTCTTCAATAATGCGATCGTCAGGTTTGCCTTCTAATTGGAAAACGGCTGTTGCACCTAATTTAAAGGCAGCAACGCTTTGCTCATCATTCAATGTAAATACATTGATAGATTGTCCTAATGAAGAAGCGCCACCCATTAATTCTGGTAAACGGGAAAGTGCATCACTAAATACCCAAACAGTTGAAAACTGGCTCATAACTCCCCCTATTACTTAAGAATTTTACGTAAATGTTCTGCCAACTCAGCAATCTGCTCATCGCCATCACCTTCAATAATGATGCGTTGACGAACTTTCTGTTTCGGCGCAGCCACTTTTTGTTCTGAACGTGCAGTAATCGCACCCAGACCAAGATCGGCAACACTCCATTGCTGAACAGGTTTCTTGGCGGCGCCAAGAATGGCTTTCATCGAAGGAATTTGAGGAGTGTTAATATCGGTAGATACCGCAATAACAGCAGGTAATGGAATTGTCAGTGTTTCGATTTCATTTTCTAATTCACGCTCGACCGTAATTGAATCATTAGAAAGAGAAACAATTTTGTTAATACCATTTATTGCTGGGATATTTAGGATTTCACCCACCAGCAAGCTAACTTGTTGTGAACTTAGATCCGCAGATCCATCACCACAAAGAATTAAGTCATAACCTTTTTTAGCCGCAGCCGCAGCCAGTGCAACCGCCGTTTGATAAGGCAGAGAGGCTTCAAATTGGTCATCAACTACAACCACTAAATCGTCAGCACCACGAGAAAGAACGTCTTTGCGTGCTTTCGCATTTGTCAGTGATTTACCACCAACACTCATTGCCGTGATTTGAATGCCCTCAAGTTGAGTTTTAAGCTGATTAGCGGCTTCAATCGCATTTAAATCATATTGGCTGATTTTGGTGTTAGCACGAGAAAAATCCAGCGAACTGTCTGCGCTATTTACCGTAATATCCTGCTCATCGGGAACACTCTTGTAACATGTAATAATATTCATTACATCTCCTGAAATTAATAAATAATGTCATTTACTCTGGCAATGTAATATAGAATTAACACAATTAAGTGTTTAAAAAATTAAACCTAGGTCACCAATATTGAACATTATTAAATAATGAATCGATAGGTTTCAATATTGCCAAATACATCACCAATATTGAAATTAGTTTTAATTGAAGTGAATAACTTTCAATATTGCTACTTTGATCAACAATATTGAAGGTAATAAGCATAACGTTATTTAACGTTCAATATTGCCACCGAGATCAACAATATTGAAAGACAGAATATAACAACCCTATTACATACAAGCTGATAGCGATAACTATCAATAAGTTACAATGAAAATAAAACGTTATAAAACGTAACATAAAATCGACAAAAAGAATAGTGTGAAGTGAATAACAGAATAGATTTCTTATAATATCCATCATTCTTTATCATTAATGGATTTATGGATTAGCCAATCACTTTATTTTTCTATTATGATGAAAACTCAATAGACGAAATAGATAGAATTAAACTCAAATGCTTTATTAGATATTAGGAATTAACACTACTTAAACTTCTGCGCTAAATATATTTGGAAAATTTACCTATGAGCAAAGATAATAAAAAGGCTGGAATAGAACCGAAGGTTTTTTTTCCACCATTAATCATTGTTGGTATTTTATGTTGGTTAACGGTACGTGATCTTGATGCTTCAAATGAAGTGATTAACGCCGTATTCAGCTATGTTACCAATGTCTGGGGTTGGGCCTTCGAATGGTATATGGTCATTATGTTCGGGGGTTGGTTTTGGTTAGTCTTTGGACGTTATGCCAATAAACGTCTTGGGGACGATAAGCCAGAATTTAGTACCGCAAGCTGGATCTTTATGATGTTTGCGTCTTGTACATCCGCAGCCGTCCTCTTCTGGGGTTCGATTGAAATATACTACTACATTTCAAGCCCTCCTTTTGGAATGGAAGCTTACTCAACTCAAGCAAAAGAAATTGGTCTAGCTTATAGTTTGTTCCACTGGGGTCCTTTACCTTGGGCAACTTATAGTTTCCTTTCTGTTGCCTTCGCTTACTTCTTCTTTGTTCGCAAAATGGAAGTTATCCGCCCAAGTAGTACCTTAACTCCATTAATCGGTGAAAAACACGTTAATGGTATTGTGGGTACTATCATTGATAACTTCTATCTCGTTGCGTTAATTCTGGCAATGGGTACTAGCCTTGGTTTAGCAACACCGTTAGTTACTGAATGTATTCAATACTTATTTGGTATTCCTCATACCTTGCAATTAGACGCCATTATTATCTCTTGCTGGATCTTATTAAATGCAATTTGCGTGGCATTCGGTCTGCAAAAAGGGGTGAAAATCGCTAGTGATATTCGTACTTACCTGAGCTTCTTAATGTTGGGTTGGGTGTTTATCGTCGGTGGTGCGAGCTTTATCGTCAATTACTTCACCGATTCTGTCGGTACATTGATGATGTATATGCCTCGGATGCTGTTCTATACAGACCCTATCGGCAAAGGCGGATTCCCTCAAGGCTGGACCGTTTTCTATTGGGCTTGGTGGGTTATCTACGCCATTCAAATGAGTATCTTCTTAGCCCGTATTTCTAAAGGTCGTACTGTTCGTGAATTGTGTTTAGGGATGGTTTCCGGTTTAACCGCAGGGACTTGGTTAATTTGGACAATCCTTGGTGGTAACACCTTACAACTGATTGACCAAAACATTCTCAACATTCCACAACTGATTGAACAATACGGTGTTCCACGCGCCATTATCGAAACATGGGCAGCATTACCACTAAGCACAGCGACAATGTGGGGCTTCTTTATCCTCTGCTTTATTGCCACTGTCACCTTAATTAACGCCTGTTCTTACACACTGGCAATGTCCACTTGCCGCTCAATGAAAGAAGGCTCTGAGCCACCTTTATTAGTACGCATCGGCTGGTCTGTGCTGGTTGGTGTTATCGGCATCATTCTATTAGCACTTGGTGGTTTAAAACCAATTCAAACCGCCATTATTGCTGGAGGATGCCCACTATTTTTCGTCAATATCATGGTCACCTTGTCCTTTATTAAAGATGCCAAAGTACATTGGAAAGACTGATCCGCTATACGCAAAGAATGACACATTAAGAGGTTATTAACATGGATTTTAGATTGAATGATGAGCAGGAACTGTTTGTTGACGGTGTCCGCGAATTAATGGCCAGTGAAAACTGGGAAGCTTATTTCGCCGAGTGTGATCGCGAAAGTAAATACCCAGAGCGTTTTGTCAAAGCCTTAGCGGATATGGAAATCGACAATCTGCTTATCCCTGAAGAGCACGGTGGATTAAATGCGGGTTTTGTCACTGTTGCGGCTATTTGGATGGAGTTAGGTCGTTTAGGTGCGCCAACTTACGTGCTTTATCAATTACCAGGTGGTTTTAACACTGTATTGCGTGAAGGCACACAAGAGCAAATCGATAAAATTATGGCGTTCCGCGGTACAGGTAAACAGATGTGGAACTCTGCAATTACAGAGCCGGGCGCAGGTTCAGATGTCGGTAGCTTACAAACGACTTATACCCGTAAAGATGGCAAAGTTTACCTTAATGGTAGCAAATGCTTTATCACCAGTAGTGCATACACCCCTTATGTTGTCGTGATGAGCCGTGACGCAGCATCACCTGATAAACCTATCTTCACCGAATGGTTTGTGGATATGAGTAAGCCGGGTATCAAAGTAAACAAGTTGGAAAAACTGGGTTTACGTATGGATAGCTGCTGTGAAATCACGTTTGATAACGTTGAGCTTGAAGAAAAAGATATGTTTGGCCGCGAAGGTAACGGCTTTAACCGTGTTAAAGAAGAGTTCGATCACGAGCGTTTCTTAGTGGCACTCACTAACTACGGTACAGCAATGTGTGCATTTGAAGATGCCGCTCGTTATGCCAACCAACGTGTGCAATTTGGTGAAGCTATCGGTCGTTTCCAACTTATTCAAGAAAAATTCGCTCATATGGCGATCAAACTCAATTCAATGCGCAACATGTTATATGAAACTGCATGGAAGAGTGACAACAACTTAATCACTTCTGGTGATGCTGCAATGTGTAAATACTTCTGCGCAAATGCGGCATTTGAAGTGGTTGATAGCGCAATGCAAGTGCTTGGTGGTGTTGGTATTGCTGGCGAGCACCGTATTTCTCGTTTCTGGCGTGACCTTCGTGTTGATCGTGTGTCTGGGGGTTCTGATGAAATGCAGATCCTGACATTAGGACGTTCAGTACTTAAACAGTATCGCTAATTAATCACGAATAACTCTCTCATCACTCGGTGAGAGAGTTTTCACTCAGACCACTTACGAGGTGACGCTATGACAGAACATTTACCAATGCCACAATTCGGCCCACTTTCAGGGGTTCGTGTTGTGTTTTCAGGAATTGAAATTGCAGGGCCATTCGCAGGACAAATGTTCGCAGAATGGGGAGCTGAAGTGATTTGGATTGAAAACGTTGCATGGGCTGATACCATTCGCGTTCAACCTCACTACCCTCAACTTTCTCGCCGTAATTTACATGCACTATCGTTAAATATCTTTAAAGACGAAGGTCGTGATGCATTCCTAAAATTAATGGAAACCACCGACATCTTTATTGAAGCCAGTAAAGGCCCTGCCTTTGCACGTCGTGGTATTACCGATGAAGTTTTATGGGAGCATAATCCTAAATTAGTTATCGCGCATTTATCGGGCTTTGGCCAATATGGCGATCCGCAATACACCAACTTACCCGCTTATAACACTATTGCTCAGGCATTCAGTGGCTACTTGATCCAAAACGGTGACAAAGATCAGCCAATGCCTGCTTTCCCTTATACCGCAGATTATTTCTCAGGAATGACCGCAACCACTTCCGCTTTAGCTGCACTGTATAAAGTTCAACAAACAGGCAAAGGCGAAAGTATTGATATCGCCATGTATGAAGTCATGTTGCGTATGGGGCAATACTTCATGATGGATTATTTCAATGGTGGCGAAATCTGTCCTCGTATGACCAAAGGGAAAGATCCGTACTACGCAGGCTGTGGGCTTTACCGTTGCCAAGATGGTTTTATCGTGATGGAAGTGGTGGGTATTACTCAAATTGAAGAGATCTTCAAAGATATCGGCCTTGCTCATCTACTGGGTACACCAGAAGTTCCAGAAGGCACTCAACTTATTCACCGTATTAATTGCCCTCATGGTCAATTATTCGAAGATAAGTTAGATGAATGGTTGGCAAAACAACCGATTACTGACGTGCTGCAACGCCTGTCTGAACTCAATATTGCCAGCGCTAAAGTGCTGACTATTCCTGAGCTTGAAGACAACCCGCAATATGTCGCACGTGAGTCTATTACCCAATGGCAAACCATGAATGGCGAAACCTGCAAAGGGCCAAATGTGATGCCGAAATTCAAAAATAATCCGGGAAAAATCTGGCGTGGTATGCCATCTCACGGCATGGACACTGACGCTATCTTGAAAAACATCGGTTATAGCGACGAACAAATCAGGGGGCTGGTCGATAAAGGGCTGGCTAAAATCGTAAAGTAACACCGTAAAATTCAGACACAGCACTCCTTTCAAATCGTGTCTGAATTCACGGCAAAAGTATGGGATAACAGTTTAATGGATGTGATTGGCAAACAAAACTTACGTCAAATGTGGGATGATTTGGCAGAGGTTTATGGCACAAAAACAGCGCTAATTTTTGAATCCGCACAAGGACTCGTGAGACAATTTAGCTACAGTGAATTAAATGAAGAGATCAATAGAACCGCAAATCTTTTCCATGCTGGTGGCATAAAAAAAGGCGACCATGTTGCCTTACATCTTGATAACTGCCCTGAATTTTTCTTTTGCTGGTTTGGGCTGGCAAAAATTGGTGCTGTAATGGTGCCCATTAATGCGCGCTTTATGTATGAAGAGAGCGCATGGATAATCAATCACTGCCAAGCCCATTACGTGGTCACTCGTGATCATTTCTATCCGATTTACCAACCTATGTTGCAGGATGAACAAAACCCTTTAACGCAGCTGTTTTTAATTTCTGAAAATGCGATATCTACTGAAAAAGGGGTTGTAGATTTTTTAAAAGAAAAAGCCAAACATCCTGTTACGCTTAATCATCACACCCCATTAAGTGTGGATGATACTGCTGAAATTCTTTTCACATCGGGCACCACATCGCAACCTAAAGGTGTGGTTATCACGCACTATAACTTACGCTTTGCGGGTTATTACTCATCATGGCAAAACGCATTACGGGAAGACGATATTTATCTTACCGTGATGCCAGCATTTCATATTGATTGCCAATGCACGGCATCACTCCCTGCTTTTTCTGTGGGTGCCACCTTTGTTTTACTCGAAAAATACAGTGCAAGAGCCTTTTGGAAGCAGATCCTTAAGTATCAAGCAACAGTAACAGAGTGCATTCCAATGATGATGAGAACCTTAATGGCACAGCCCGTTTCATCAGAAGAAAAGCAACACAAATTACGCGAAGTGATGTTCTATCTCAATCTCGCAGATGAAGAGAAAGACGCCTTTATTGAACGCTTTAACGTGCGATTACTCACCTCTTACGGCATGACAGAAACTATTGTTGGTTTAATCGGTGATAGACCTGGCGATAAACGCCGCTGGCCGTCAATCGGTAGACCTGGTTTTTGCTATCAAGCTCAAATCAGAGACAAACAAAACAACGAAGTGCCTGATGGCGTTGTGGGTGAGATCTGCGTAAAAGGCGAACCTGGGAAAACCTTATTCAAAGAGTATTACAACCGACCTGATGCTACAGCTAAAGCATTAGAGCCTGAAGGTTGGTTACATACTGGTGATTATGGTTACCGAGACGATGAAGGTTTTTTCTATTTCGTTGATCGCAGTTGCAACATGATCAAACGTGGAGGCGAAAACGTCTCTTGTGTTGAGATTGAAAACATCATTAGTTCACATCCCAAAATTCAAGATGTGGCGGTTATTGGTGTACCTGATGATATTCGTGATGAAGCCATTAAAGCTTTTGTGGTGCTCGTTGAAGGTGAAACCTTGAGTGAAGAAGAATTCTTCCATTTCTGTGAGCAAAATATGGCGAAATTTAAAGTTCCCTCCGCGGTTGAGTTTAAAGAGGGTTTGCCGCGTAATTGCTCAGGAAAGGTGATCAAAAAGCATTTGAAATAAGCCATAGGTCGGTTTTAACAATCACCCAATAACCTCAATCATAAATGCTTATTTTTGATGACGAAAAGGAATACAACATGAGCCAATCATTACACCTAACAACGCGTGGTTCAGTACTTGAAATTGTATTAGATAGACCAAAAGCAAACGCTATTGATGCAAAAACCAGCCATGAAATGGGTGAAGTTTTTCTGCGTTTTCGAGATGATCCAAGCTTACGTGTTGCCATTATTACGGGCGCGGGCGAACGCTTTTTCTCCGCAGGTTGGGATTTAAAAGCTGCCGCAGAAGGTGAAGCGCCTGATGCAGACTTTGGTGCGGGTGGTTTTGCGGGTTTAACCGAGCTTTTTGATCTCAATAAACCCGTCATTGCGGCCGTTAACGGCTATGCTTTTGGTGGTGGCTTTGAATTAGCGCTCGCCGCTGACATGATGGTTTGTTCAGACAATGCTTCTTTTGCCTTACCAGAAGCTCAATTGGGCATTGTCCCTGATAGTGGTGGAGTCCTGCGTTTACCAAAACGTTTACCGCCTGCTATCGTCAACGAAATGCTAATGACAGGTCGTCGTATGAATGCAGATGAAGCACTTCGTTGGGGTATTGCAAACCGTGTTGTCAGTTCTGCTGAATTAATGGATAGCGCACGCGAACTCGCCGATCAAATCGCTAATAGCGCCCCATTGGCTGTAGCGGCTTTAAAAGAGATTTATCGTGCCACCAGCGAGCTTTCTATTGAAGAGGGCTACAAATTAATGCGCAGTGGCGTATTAAAACATTACCCAAGTGTTTTACATTCAGAAGATGCCACAGAAGGGCCTCTTGCCTTTGCTGAAAAACGCACACCTGAATGGAAAGGACGGTAATTATTGTTAATCTCGATAATACAACAATGAGGAAAACTGATGAGTATCTACGCGTTTGAAGGTCTTGTTCCTGTGGTTCATCCAACAGCTTATGTTCATCCATCTGCTGTATTAATTGGTGATGTGATTATTGGTGCTGGCGTTTATATCGGCCCTCTAGCTTCACTAAGGGGAGACTATGGACGCTTGATTGTTGAAGCAGGCGCAAACCTTCAAGACGGTTGTATCATGCACGGTTATACCGATATGGACACCATTGTGAGAGAAAATGGACACATTGGGCATGGTGCAATCCTTCACAGTTGTATTATCGGGCGTGACAGTTTAGTCGGTATGAATAGCGTGATTATGGATGGTGCCGTCATTGGTGAAGAAAGTATTGTTGCCGCCATGAGCTTTGTAAAAGCGGGTTTTAAAGGACAACCGCGACAAATGTTAATAGGAAGCCCTGCAAAACATGTGCGTGATATTACTGATCAAGATATGGAGTGGAAACGGATGAACACCCGTGAATACCAAGATTTAGCGGTACGTTGTCGCCAAAGCTTGGTAGAAACAACACCTTTAACGGCGCCTGAACCTAATCGCCCACGTTTACGTGGCACAACAGACGTTAAACCGAAAGGTCAGTAATAAATGACGACAGGCGTCATTAACGCCTGTCGAATTTATTCGATTTTTTGAGTAAAACTTAATTTCTCAGATTAGCGACGTTGCGATTTCGACAACATCCATTGCCATTTTTGCTCATGATTTAATCCATGAGGGATCATCGTTGCCAATTTTTCAGGTGAACTTTGACTGCTTTTGCCTTGAATATGTCCTTTTATGCGAGAATAAAGCTGAGGATCGATATGACTCACTTTGATCATACGTTGGCATTGGCAACCTCTGCCTTCAAGCTGATTAGGCACGCTTTTTGTTTCACATTCAATTTCTTTTACATCAGAAAGAATGTAAGAAACGATATTAATCGCATTGCATTGAGGAATATCGAATTTTTTCGCAATCTCTTTTGCACTTACCCAGCGCTCTTGCTCTTGAACCCAATCAGCAATTGACAGATAGAGTGGTTTATTCATGTATTCTTCACACATATTTACTCCAGTATCACAAATAAAGTTTTATTTATCGCTAAATAAAGATAATAACTGAATATGTTAATTATCATTGCACCGCGGAGTATCGGTTTTCCCTGTTAATATAGGTAAGTTAACTACCCCATCAATATAATATTAGTTTATTTTTTAACAACCAAACTCTTTAATTAACACACCTGTCACAATTTATTATTTTGTTATTAAAGCAAAAGTAATAACAATTAAACCGAGTAAAAACAAAAAATTAATTAAATATTAAAATATAAAAAACACCTCAAGCAACCAACAATAACCTATTGATATAAAAGATATTTTTAACAACAAAACAAAAAATAAATAGATTATATTAATAATCCATTTATAGACTAACATTATAGTAATAGATCTAAATTTAGATTGCCAGAAAGGTGGCTTATTATTAGATGTAAATCAATAATCGTTTATTTTAAGCTATATTAACCTAGTTATTAATACATTAGTAAAAGTGAAGATAAATATCTACATACGCAAAAATCGATAAATTAAGTGCCATATAGCGATATAGCACTTAATCTCATATTATTAATTTGATTATAAAGAACGACGATCAAATGCAGTTTGCCAATCGTCAGCAAATCTATTCACAGCATCGTCAACCACAGGTGAACGGATAATTGAGTAAGCAAGCTCAATCGGTAATGTCACCGAAGAAGCCCCTGCTAATAAACAATCGACCACTTGACGTGGTGTTTTAAAACTCGCGGCTAGGATTTTTGTGGGTAAATTATGCATGGTAATCAGCGTTTGTAATTCTTTTACCACTCTGACCCCATCAGAACCTTGTCTATCCATTCTATGTACATAAGGCGCAATATAGTCAGCGCCTGCTAATGCCGCCATTAAACCTTGAGAAACACTGTAAATCGCCGTACCTAATACCAGCATATTTTTTTGCTTTAATTGTTTAATGGCAACTAAACCCGCTTCAGTAACCGGTATTTTAATCACGGTATTATCGGCAATATTCCCAAGATGCAATGCTTCTTCAATCATGGTGTCCACATCACTGGCAATAACCTGCGCAAATAGACGACCTTTACCGCCCATAGCGGCTTTTAATTCAGGTAATAGGGTTTCAATATTTTGTGCGGATTTAGCAATAATGGAAGGATTGGTGGTCACACCCGCAATAGGAAGAACTTGAGAGAGTTTTCTGACTTCGTCGATATCCGCTGTATCTAAATAGATTTCCATAATCGCACCTTAATGATGTTGGTTTTAAGCTAAATAATTATAGATATAGCATAGAAAATAACATTGTGAGAGGTGGATTTCTAGTCGATTTAATGAAAATAGCGCCTATGTTAAGGCGCTATTAATTGAATAACGATAATAAATAGTTATTTTTTTATTTAATAAAAAATATGAGCTCTAATCTAAATTTAAAATTTAGATTGAGAATTTATTTATATTTGAAAATAAATAGTATTAAAAATAATACTATTATTGATATTAAATAATTATTTACATTAAGTTAAATTGATTACTCTTTAAATTCAGCATCAATCACTTGATAAAATGCATTCCCTGTATCTGCAATATCCCAAACTCCTAAAATAACTTGATACCCCGTTCTTTTTGGTATATTGCAGTTTAATTCTACTGTTTTCATTGGTACTGTTCCATTATCAAATCGCTGACAAAAAGGGGTTAAATCAAAATCATCTCGAGTAAGCGGTTTATTGACATCCCACTCCGGTTTAGTAATAAAAAACCGCCATGAAGCGGTACTATGTGGGGCTGTTAATGTCCATTTAAAGGTATATTCTCCGCTTTTTATATCAACTTTATGCCAACGGTCGGCACTTTGTTGATTTAATTGAGAAAATTTAGCTTTTCCTCCACTCGCAATTTCGCCATCTTTAGGCCCCGTCTCAGGAAATCCCTTAGGGCCTTCAACAGATTGTGGCTCATATTGTATATCGCCACAGTTTTTATTTACGTTGTTGCCTTTGGATGAACAAAGAAAAGCTCTGCTAGGTGGCTTATCTATATAACCATGTTTTAGCGTCACATCGGCTAATGCCGTTGAGATAAAACCCGCTGATGATAATAATAATGTTGCAGTAAATACCATAAGCTTATTTTTCTTCATAATAAAGCCTCAATAATTATTAATAAATGTTTTTAAATATAATGATTGCATCAATCACATTAGATATTAGTCGAAAATAGATAATTGAATATCCATTTATTAAGAACTGTGAGCAATATCGCGATTTAATTTAATATTAAAATGGGACTAACACTGTTATTTAATATTTATTAGATATACAATTTATTATGGAAATAAAAACAAATCCTCAAAACAAAATATAAATAAAATAAGTATTCAACCATATTTTGATCATTATAATTTATCAACCTTCATTAAGATAGCCTTAAAACTGTCAGAGCAATATATACATGTTGCCCTGACAAATTTTAAAACACACTATGGTAGATTAGCCTCTTGGAAGCATATTAGCGTTAATAATATAACGATGAGATGTACCAAACCTTTCTGGGTTATTCATATAAGAACTTCCTTCTGGTAAATATTGCAATGAAGTAATTTTCATCTTGTTATAAAGAGGGAATGTTACTTCACCTTCAGATGCATATAACCCGACTGAAACACCAGCATGTCCTTCATCAAGATTAAAATGCCACATAATGCTTTTACCTGACACATAGCCCATTTTAGGATCTTTTGCTGTCGACATTATCAATGAAGATTTAATATCTAAATTCATCTCTTTGGATATTGCTTCTTCTTTTCCCTCTGACTCTTTTATAAAACTAGAAAGCCATGGGTAACTATTTGATACAATGGGCGTATCTCCCCTAAATGTTTCACTTACCGTTGCTTTTTTATATCCTGACCATTCAGTATCAATCTTCCCTAATATTTTTTGCACTTCAGTCGCTTTATCATGGTCGATCTCTCTGGCAGCAGGCTTCATATTTTGACCTATTTCAGCCCATGTTTTTACAAATGTATCCATATCACTAATATTGCCAAAGTGCTCAATACCTAATTTCTGTAATGTAATCGTAAATGACGAATAATAAGGATATTCCCCACCTTGCTGTTTCCATAAAGCTGGATCTGCTTTAATTTCCCATTTCTTTTTACCTACAGCTTGAGGCTGTGCTGATGGAAATGGTGGTGGCATATTACCAGATGCGGATGGAGCTAATAGAGCACCTCCCATTATTGGTGGCGGTGCGGGTGGCGCCATAGGCGGTGCTGGTGGTGCCATAGGCGGTGCTGGTGGTGCCATAGGCGGTGCTAGTGGAATTGGCTCCCGCCCATCAGGATCATGCAAAGTCACCGGGTTATTACGCACCATGCGGTATAAATTAAGCCCATCAATCGTACCTGCCGGATCAGCACTTAACCAACGGCCAATCCACGGCTGATAATAACGATAACCGTAGTAATACATGCCTGTAGAGTCTTTTTCTTTACCTGAATAACGAATGGTTTTGTAATCAGCCTCCACTGCATTTTCGCTAGACCAAATCGCAGTTCCCCCATAAGGGTAATACTCCTCATAACTGACTAATTGCCCTTGACCATCGGTTTCTAATCCACAGTTACCCACACCGTCATCATAGCTATAACGCAGTGAATTATTTTCAATTCCTTTCGGTGTACCAATCTCCCAACACAATGCTCTGACTTTTGCACTAGTACCCGCCTTAACGCTCACTACCGCATATTTTTCCGTCACAGGATTATCATTCACTTCCCATATTTCAATATGCGGTAAATAGTGAGTAGTGACTATTTCTAAATGACCGTTAGCAGTTTTACGCCCACGTATTTTCGTCATACGTTGGCTCGCACTGTTATATTGATAGGTTTCCCCTTCATAAAAGTGTCCACCTTCACTGATATCATTTGTCGCTTTCAGATGATTACGGCTATCCCAAATAATGGCATCGCCATTTAACAGCTTGATTAAATTACCACTCTCATCAAAATAGCTATCTACGTTTTGAGGTTCTGAACACTGTGACTTTAATAAGGCGCGATTAGTTTTATTAGATACGGTAATATCTTGGGTAAAATTTTGTTGCGCAATAGCGGAGTTATGGCGAATTTGCGTTAAATTACCACCTCTGTCATAAGCGTATAAACGGGTATAATTGGTATAGCTTTGTGCATCTTTCACTAACGTGGTAATAGTTTGAGATTGCATAGATGCGGGTGTTTGCTGATTGGCAGATTCACGACCTGTTGCACTCACTAATTGATACAGAGAGTCATACACATAACGATTTTCAGGCACGATTTTCTGATTACGCCAGTAGCGAGTCGCTTCAGCATCATTTTTCAGACAAATAATATTGCCGACAGGATCGTACTCATAACGCAGATCTTGCATGATCTTCGCACCCAAAACATGCCCTTGAGGACGCTGGGTTTTGACATGCAACAAACGTTGGGTTTCAGGCTCGTATTCATAAGTGGTAACTAATCCATTACCGTTCTCTTCACGCAGTTTTTGCCCCGCTGCTGAATAAGAAAGTGAACGCAAAATAGTTTGTTCAGATTGCCCTTTTAAGGTCAACCAAGATTGCTTAACAAAGCCTGCAATATCATAGGCGATACGGCGTTTATTCCCCCTTGCATCCGTCTCTTCTAATACCGCCCCTGTTGCATCATAAGTATATTGAGTGGTAAATTTTTCAGCTCGCTCAATACTCGCTTCTTCATTATTTGAATCCCAGTTAATATAACTACCGTAATATAATTGTTGCGTTTCGGATAACACAGCTCCTAATAATGAAAAGCTATCGACTGTTTTTTTTCCTGCGGTATCATAATGTTCAATACATTTTCCTACCTGATTTTGTGCGATACCTTCATCTGATCCTTGTCCCCATTTAAATTTTTGTACTACGGCAATACTGCTTTCACCCAGTGTTCCTTCTTTGACTTGTTCTAAATAGCGCTCAAAGCGTTGATCTGAATATTCATAAGTTGTAACAGTACCTTTACCATTAATCTGTTGTGCAACAGTGCCTTCAATATCATTGAGATTAACGTGATTGCCATTATCAACACCTTGTGAAAGTGACAATGCGCCACCTAAACTGATTGTTTGCTGAATATTGGGTTGAATAGAGGCGTCTGATTGTTGTGTTTTATACAATCTTGCATCAATACTGCGTTCTAAATAACCGCGCGCATGATAATGGTGACGCGTAATACGCTCATCGGTTTTATTAATTGTGTCAGGATGACGGCAATAATTAATTTCACGGATTGTTGATCCGCGATTATCAAGCACCACCACGGTTGGGGTTCTTGTGTATAATTGTTGGTTTAACATCTTTTTAATTCCTTAATTTGCTTTCTTTTATAAATTAGCTCGTAAGCACTGAACTGACTTTTGGTTGCTAATATTTCTGCGATCGCTTTTTTATCAGTATTACATTTCTCTAATATCAACAATAACCGCGCTACATAATCGGGATAATCTCCCCACACTTGCACATTAAAAAATGGCGCAGAACACGGCTGTAGTAAGTGTGTTGGTACAAACTTATTGGGCACTTCCACGATGGTTGATGGTGCTTTGTTGCAGCTGGATAACAGCACTAGGCACAGACTCATTAGCACAAGGCGTATGTGCCATAAGTTGGCGTAGCTCTTGGCGTATAACATGATTTTCTTCCTCTAAATAACGTTGTTCCTCTTGTTGGTGCGTGAGTGTTTCAGAGACTTTTTCTGCTTGTTCATGCCACTGCAATAACTGTAATTGCAGTGTGCGTTGCTGATATTCAAGCTGACTATTTTGTTCCGATAACTGATTAATTCGATTGTGTTGATAACGGATCACCAACAATGTGACGACAATAATCAGCAACACCCCGCCTTTCACGCCTAGGCGTAAAAAAGCGGCAATATTCATGGGTATACCTCTCGACAAAGCTCGTAATGAGGCCCATCACGAAACGACACCCAATCACCTCCCCAATTAATTGAAATACCTAATTGTTCAGCAGCTTTCTTCATCGCTTTTGCTACTGATCCAAACGCTGACCAATCTTGCCAAGGAATAACACCATTCACTAACGGAACAATATCCACTGCATGCCCAGTTAAATGACGACTATTGAGCGTTTTGCTTTTACCTTCTTTCATTAACTCTTTTTGTCGAATCAATGAACGCACACCTTCAATAACGACAAAATCATACTCACTGAATGTCAGAGCCAGATAAACAACGCGGACTAAATCTTGATGTACGTCGTTTAGGTTGTTTTGGCTACGTTGACTTAATGTATAGGTATTCATTTAGGCTCCTTAAGGTTATTCATGCCAAAAATACGATTCCATAGCCAAATCAACGTCGTGCTCCCCATTGATCCAAAAAGCCCTGCAATCATGTAAGACATATAGCGACTTGCACCACTTTCAAAACTTAATAATCCGCCTAATAATCCTGTAAACACTGAAATCACGATCTGGCTACCAATGCCACACCAAGACCACTTAATTTGTTTTTGTCTAATTTCCATTAAATACCTCACGATACCTCCCCAGGCTGAAAATCCACCGATAATCATCCAAGCCAGCGCATCGCTTTCAGATGGGATTGCTACCAGCATAATAAAATTCCTAAATAGAGCGGATTAAACGACATTGTTAATTAATCCGCGTAATAAATAACCTACACTAAGGTGTCATTTTCATCTTCCTGAACCACAAACCACGGCGTCATTATCGTATGACGGCGATATTGTTTTGCAGTAATCACTTGATATAAATGACCTAATGCATCGTAATAATGGGTATCCGCAAAACGATTAGGTTGAGATGAACTTTCCGAAACATAACGCCAATCATTCAGAAAATAAGGCTGATAAACGCGCTTTACATTCCCTTTGTTGTCATATTCGGTTTCACCTGAAATTGCCCAACGTGTTGTGGTACTTTTTTGTTGTGCCTGTTGTGCACGATCAACCACTAACTCACCTTTTTCACTACGCAAAAAGGACTCACCCGCTTCCACTCTGACAGAAGTTTGCAGTAGGCGTCCCAAACCATCGCTAAAGGCGATTTGTTGGCGAATTTGCTGTTGTGGATCGCTGTCATAACGGTCTGTCATGATTTGCAGCGCGTGAGGTGGCATTTTTGAGGATGCTGACATCCAACTGTCAGTCACATATACAGAACCAGAAGCAATAGGCAGTGTTGATGTCAATGCTAACGCTTCATCAACATTCGTTGGCATCACAAAAGATTTATCGCTATAACCACTTTGTTTACCGTTTTCAGTGCCTGAAAAACGGGTTGTAGTGACTCGTCCAAAACCATCAAAGGTCACCTGATGAATATTTTTGTTTTCATCAGTAATAGAGTTAGGTGATAAAAAACGCCAATCATAAGTAAGATGGAAATCTTGTGTATTTAAAGGTGACTCTTTCCCCATTAACACACAGAATTGCTTATCCCATAACAGTATATAATCGCAAGAAAGCTCAGATTTTTTATACACTAAAGGCTTATAAAATTGTGCTAATGAACCATAGGCTTTGATACCTAATAACGGTTTTACCCACAGTTTTTTGCCTTTTTCTGATGTGTCTGCAAATAAGTAATCTTTTTGCTGATAACCCGCATTTTTCATCACTTCATCCAGTTTTAAATCTGGATAAGGTTGTGAAATGATTTTGGCGGTTTCTTCGTCTAATTCTGCGGTTTCGCTATACGCTAAACGCACAGGGAAATCGGGTTCTGCTAATGTCGCATTACCACTCGCATCCAGATAAGCAAGCTGTTGTTGCCCAGCAAATACCGAAGCTGATTTTTGCGTGAGCAAATTATTACTCGCTAATAAGGCTTCGACATTCAGGCCTTCTTTCGGCTGTTTTTCCGCACCGAATGTCCAACGATCTTGGCGACTGGCGTTGGTGATCGCGAGCTGATAAACCTGTTTTTCAGGATGAACAATATGATGGCAAGTCTGACGCGATAAACCTAAACGCAATGTATGTTGTTGCTCATCATAACTTGATGCCCATAACGTTTCAGGCAAGCTTTCATAATGCTGATAAGGATTTTTTGCACCTTTAGCGCGTCTTGGATAATCAATTGCAACCGCTTTGGTCACAACACCATAGGCGTCTTGCTCTAATGTGATTTGTTGATGACAAGACGGATCAGCTGCAATTCGTTCATAATGGTATGTACGACTTTCCACCACTGAAGGCATCACCACGGGTGAGCGCCCTTGCGCTTCAATTAAACGCACTTGCGGGCGTTGTTCCGTAACGGTATAAGGCACATCAGATACAACGATATTGTCTAATCCATAGACCTCTTTTCTGAACAGTTGACCTTGCAGTCCACGCTCAAGCCAATAGGCGTGTTCTTGACGCACTGTGTTATCACACGCCTTTTCGTCGCTCCCTTCATCTTGGGTAAAGCGTGGTGAGAAGTGAGGAAATGCCACATTATCGCCTTGCCAAAACTCATTAAAAAACTGGTTATCAACTAAGGATTTACCCGTTAAAAACCACTGACGCGTTAACACACTTGGCGTTTTATCCGTGGTGTTTTCTTCACTTTTAAATAACTCGGCATTAGTGGCTTCAACACAGCCAAAACCACGAAACTCTTTTTCTTTACCATCCCAAACACCATGACGATAATTTAGAGTCTGTGTGAAACGGCTTTGGGTAATTTCATCCACCGTTTCAGTTTTCCAAAGCGTATGCAACGCGAAAGGTAAGTGGCTAACCGCTTTAGCTTCATTTTGTTGTTGGCGAGTTGATTTTTCATCTAACCAATATTGCGCCGAACTACGGTAATGCAAATTCTGAATAAGCCCCATATTGTTATTAATGGACGTTAATAACCACGGCTTTTTATTTTGTAACGAAAGCACCCAATGCTGTGGTACAGGATACAATTTCGTCAATAAAATACTGGCCACACCAAGACCTTGCACATCCGCCACTTGCAGTTGGCAATGATTATCAAAACGCACATCTTTAGGTAATGCGATATCATCACCACGTACAAATTGATTGCCACTTTGGTTAAAATACACTTCTAAGTGGGTCGATTGGGCGTAAATAATATCCGTTGTGCCACTACCATCTAAATCCGCTAAATAGAGTTGATTAGGATTAAATTTGAGACGATCCGCAGAAAAACCAGGAATAGTAATAGGTGAACTAAATTTACCCTCACCTAAATGCACCCAACAGGTTACACCTTGATAATCCACTTTAATTAGATGTTGTTGACCTGAACCCAACACGTCACTAAATGCCACTAAGGTACGTCGATTAACGTATTTAATCGGCAACGTCACCCCTTCTGTTTGCATCACCTCTTTGCTTTTTTTCCAGCCTTGCGCAGAGCCTGCATAAAGACGAATACTGCGAGGACCAATTAAAGCTAAATCAGCAAAACCACTGCCTGTTAATGAAGTAATTTCAGCGTTAGGATGAAAATATTCTATCGGTAGTGCATCAAGTGGCACAAAGTTGAGCCAATTTTCTGCCTTTGTTTCATCTTGGGTGTAATAGCCATTTACCTCACCTTGTGTGACTAACCATTCCAGTTTTCCATCACCCGTGACATCGGTCAGCATGGCTGAATTTCGCAATGACGGAATAACAGGAAGTTTTTTCGCTTTATCCCATGTTATGGCATTAGGATTTTGCTTATCTTCTTTTCTAATCGGTGCGCGATACCACCAAGCACCGCTATCTTGATAAAGTACTCCCGCAAGCCCTTCGCCAAATAGATCGACATATTGATAAGGTTGTTGTGGCGTAAATGATGCAAGTTCCTCAAGTGATTGCCACTGTGCTTGTTGAGTCGCACCGACCCTCTGCCAATCAAATTTTACTGGCGGTAATGTCACTAACGATTGAGTGTCTTTATTGTCATTAAACGCTGATTGTTGTGCTGAAACTAAAACAGTACCTGATGTTGACTCATCGTAAGTGAGCGTTAATCTGGCAACCAATTCTGGAGTTTCTGCTAGTGCGGTTTGTTTTTCTAAACTTTCAATACGGTGATACATCAGCACTTGGCGACATAAACGACGAGTACGAACTTCAAAACCGTAATGGAAAAGTGAAAAGCAGTCTTTACGCAATGCCCATGTTGAATTGCTCTGCCACTGAGGATAAGTTGCTAATGCACTACTGCGCTCACCGTAATCAAACACCAACGTAAATAACGCATTGTTAGGTAAGGTGTTATCCGTTTTCGTACATGAAAAAGCACGCTCACCGATAGAATTACCGTAATAAACCTTATCTAAATAACGTTGTGTATTGGCATTGGTATGTGATTGAATTTCTTGTTTATCGCAGCCTTGTTCGTCTTCAGGGCGATAGTGATATTCAATTTGTTCACCTGTTGCTGAAACTGAAGCATTTAGGTTCCATTGGGCGATATGCGCACTGTTTTGGCTATCTACAATCTGTGCTGTGGTTTCATAACCAAATAAATGTGCATCCCCATTTGCGCTATACATTACCCAAAATTGGGTTGGTGTATTCGCTGGTGCTTTGCTGTCATTGAGTGACCAATATTCGAAACGACTAAAGCTTTTTTCAATACGAGAACGATACGTCGTCACTTGATATTGATGAGCGAGTTTTACGCCAAGTAACTCATTACGTTGTGCTGTTTCAATTTCGCCTTTTTTATTAATCATCGGCACAATAACTTCGCCATCAGCGCCAACAAACTCATCTAATTGAGTATAAGTTGGTACACCTTTTGTCGTACGACGGCGAATCGACATCACCCCCACAGACCAACCAAAACCAAACGTGCCATTACCGGCCTGATTTTGATACGTTAAGCCTAAAGAAGGGGCATAACCACGGCCTTGGCTAATGGGCAACGGCAAGCTAAAAGTGGCTGCACCATCAGGGCCAACGGCGCCCATATTGCCGGTTAATCCTGTGACTGCACCGCCCCCTTTGGGTAAATTTGGCGCATCAAAGGTCAATTTCTCTGAATTTTGCATGTAGAACTCCTGACAGGCTCCCTAAGGAGCCTGTAATTAATTAAGATTTGGATAATTAACGAATGGTGTAATTAATGTGGAGAATGATATCGCTCAGTGTCAGTAACATCTCTTTTTGCTTATCTGTCGCATCAGGGAAGCTTAAAGTCAGTGTACTGGTGTCATTCACTGGTAAACCTTCAAATGGCAGATAACGATCATCATTGAAATTCAGTTGGAACTGACCACTGTCATTCATGCCATGAGAAATCGCAATCGCATTACAACCACGAGGTTTCACTGCACTACCGCCATAACTCAACACCGCTCTGATATTCTGATAAGCGCCAGTTAACGCAGGTAATGTCACACTAATCTGTTTAACACGACGTAATTGACCTAAATCAGCAGGGTAATCTTTGTCGATAGCTAAACCAGAGAGTTTTACAGAGGCTTGTAATTGGCCATTTTTCAACGTAACACCGTTTTCTGCCGTACCTAACTGTGTTTTTGATTTATTAATCACATCAGCGACTTGTTCAAAACCAAACTGATTGCTACTTAAGCCTTGATATACATCATTCAACGACACAATTTTGGTAATTTCCAACGCACGTTTATCTTTTTCAAGGTAACTGTTTTCCATTTGAGTCAGGTTATGCATTAGGCTTTCACCTGCCATCAAACCGGAATAGTTACCTTGCCATGCACCAGGGCGAATAAAGGTTTGTGTTTCACCTAAATCATATTGATAAGCTAATTCTGCCATACGACAACGAGAAACAGTTAAGTCGTAGAACGGTTTATAAATCGCCATCAATTTACCGCGTAACCAATTATACAGGGCTTTATTGGTAAATTTATTTTGCAAGAAAGTTAAGTGTTCTTGTGTCTGTTGCTGTTGTAACTTCAAACTATCTAGTTGCAGATTTGCCGCTTCTTTACGTATTTTCAGGGCGTCAATTTGCGCATCGATTTGTTTTAACTCCACTTTTGCGTTATCACGAGATAACGCCCACTCATCACGGCGACGGCGATAAGACTCTGACTGACTTAATCTATCTGCCGCAATACGGGTTGCAGAGCCAGACAATTGTAGACCAATCGATGTAGCATTAAAGATAGCGCCTAGACGCGAGCCACCGACCGCTAAACCGTAAATATTCGGCACTAAATCGGCAGCTGCACCAGCGATATTCAGCCCTTGGCTGGCAGTATTGAGTACCGAAGAGGCAAGATAGAGATCCATCGCTTGTTGTTCTGAGGTACTGATGTTTTCATCATACAATTTGCTATAGTGCTCAACGCGTTTTTGTGCACCCTCTCGTAACGCTTTTAATGCTTTCTCGTTATAGGTAAATTCCTCAATACTCTTTGTTTGATACTTCATATTTTGCAGAATAATTTCACTACCTTGCGTAGTGAGTAATTCTGACAATGCTTGGGCATCTTGACGTTCGGTAATGCTAGACAACGAGCTACCAAACTGCATTAACTGATTTACTACAGATTTTGCACTGTTTAACATCACAGGAAAGCGCTGTGTCGGCATCACCGCATTTGGCAATGCACTGCCACCTTGTGATTGATTAACGGCTGCATTTTGCAACGCCTTAGGATCCGCTGGTGTTGCATAAATAGGCAGTGATAGCGGTTGTCCATCAATCGATAAATTGTGACGTAAATTAAATAAACGCACTTTTAACGTGTCATGGTACTGTGCTAACTTCTCATTAATTTGTGGCAAAAACAGCGACGTTAATGAATTAGCGGTACGCGGTGATGCGGTTTCTTCGCTTTCTTCATTGATAGCACGTGTTGGTTGTTTTGTTTTTGATGCCGCTTCGGTTAATTTAGGTGCTAACCAAACGTTGTCACCTAGTAGTTCTGTTTCATCACCCAGTAATTTCAGCGCCTGCATATACCACATTTTGGCTTCATTTAAGGTATCGCGCTCTAAAACACGGTAAGCACTGTCACCACGCTCCATAAGAATATCGAGGCACTTCATAAAGGTGGCTAACTTATAATGTATTGGGTCAGTTTGTGCCACGGCATCTGGGTCGGTTGAATCCAGTTGTTCTTTATCCCACTCCGTATCGGTTAAGAGCGGTTGTGAATTCCAAACGATATCAGTATGTTGACCGCCGTCAATATAACCATTAGGACTAAACACATAACGCAACCAACGACCCGCTTCATCATAGTTTTGACCTTCTAGCATCACATTGGCGACCATCATTGGGGTGTAATAGAACAGCTCCCAAAAATAGAGTGCATTAGCACCATTAAAGTCCATGGTTTTATCAGTATTACCTTCTAATGCGGGTTCCGGTAAACGCTGAGTATCCAAAGTTAAAATGCTATCAATACCGTTATTGGCGAGTTTAACCAATTGGCGCGCAAATAAAGTATTTAAACGCACTAACATGGTTTTATCTGCCAGTTTCATAGAGAGATATTGGGCACCTTTAGTATTACGATTTAAGCTAATTACATTTTCAGTTTCATTATAGATGATTTTTTTTATCGTAAATTCAAATATTTTTTCTGATAAAACTTGATCTTTTTTATTAATAACAGAGATATTTGCATTTAATGTAATAACACCACTAGCACCAAAATCACTAATTGGAATATCAAGCTTTAGAATATCATCTTTACTAGTATGAGAATTTACATCTTCATAAAATCCATTATAATCATCACTCCAATCGCTTATTGAATAATTACTCACTCTTGAATTTGCTGATAATGAAATTTTAATATCTTTTATATGATCAGCATAATTATTGTAAAGTTGATTGAGCTTATTACACGGAACATCCTCTGCAGGAATACCAGAATCTAACGTATTAAATATTTCTTCACCACCACTAAAAAAAGCATTATACATTATTTTAGAATTTATTAAATCACTTACTTTATAATCAGTTAAAGAATAATAACCATAACTATCCTTTAATTTAAAATAAAATGAATCATAATAAACAAAATAAGCGTTAGCCATATAGTCAGATGTAGGATTGGAGTTATTAATTCCATGAGGAATATCAGTTACCAATTTTTCATTTTCTTTATCAAAAATAAAAAATAAAACATTATTAGTCTTAATACTAAAACAATAATAAGCTTCGTGATTTGTTGTTGTTACACCTCCCTGATAATATTTCTGTAAATAAAAAGGAAAAGAGCAGTAAAAAATATCTTCCAGTTCACTATTATCATTTAAATCTTGTAATATAGAACTAATAATTTCGTTTATTTTATAAGAAGCTGATAGAGTCTCTTTTATTCCACATTGTATAGATGCAGATAGGTGACTTGTTATTTTACCCTCCCCCGTATAAGTTATACTCGCATTATTTAATATAGATCCATATAATGACGCATCAGTACTATCACTTACATTTTTAATATTTACTGCATCTTTTGATATATTATAATTTGTTTTATCTCTTCTTGTATATTTATTATTGACAATTCTTTGAATACCATCATTAAATTTATCAAACTCACTTTTTACACTACTATATATTATTTTTATATTTTCACCTGGACTTCCTGAATCATAAATTGACGAAATATTCATTTCATTATTAATAGAGTAAAGATGATAATCACTATTATCACTATCATATGATGATTTCATTTTATATAAAAAAACAAATAGCTCATCTAACTCTTCATTATAAGTTAAATGAAAACTTCCTTTATTATCCTTAATCATTTCATCCTGTAATTCAAAACTAACCGGCGCACTCCAAGAACCGTCATAACGAATATGAGATAGCTTTAAACTATATTTAATTTCTTTTTCAATAGATTGTGATGCTTTATCTTTAGCAACTTCTGTTCTTTCAATCCAAGCAATATATAAACGGCTATTAAAAATAACTGGACGAATTAAATCATTATACGGATTTAAACCATTTTCAATTTTAGTCCACTCAGTCCAAGCATTAGCGGCTAATTTATCACCTTTAATTTTGCTATGATTAGCACTGCGCCAGTAATAACTCATTTGGTCAGCAGGGTTACGTCCAATAAAATAGGTTATACCATCATTTAATGTCACACTATCATGGTATCCACTTAATACTTCTAAATTAGCGATTTGCTCAAATGAAGTTAAATAGGTTTTAAAGGCATCTTCTACCGTATCGCGGTTCACACTATTTTGGCTAATGGATTGTAATAGGGTATCCATCATTTTGGTTTGCCCAATACGCATGGTTGGGTCAACATAGTTTTCAGGATAATAAACTAATTTAGAGACACCTGCCCATGTGCTATAACGTTTATTAAACTCATTCCATTGCACAAAGAAAGTACGGCCTTTCACATTCTTATCAACATCCTTTTCATCACCCGATAAGCAGTTATTAATATAAAACTGAATATTGGCAATTGCCTGTGCAATCGGCGTTGTCATAATCTCAGAAGAAACTTGATTATCAATTAATAAGTGGTGATAAACATCATCACGACCCGTTAACGATAGGTTGTTACTTTGATTGGCATAATAGTGAGTTAATACTGTTGCTTTTTTCTCATCCATTAATTGAACAAGTTGTGCTGTTTTTTCACGACTTAAACCTGCCTGAATAATTTGGCTAAGTTTATCCCAACTATCATATGTAGCAGCAACATTATTATTTTCGGTGTATTTTAACTCAATGAATAATTCAAAATCTTTCGGTGAAATACCCAGCATCTTAGATAATTCAAGATATTGAATAAGAACAGTAATATTTTGAAAATCATTTAATGCATTGGTTGGCGTTAATGCCAAAGCTTGAGTAAGCGTTGTTTCATCGATATTTAAAATAGATGCCAGTTTTTTCGCGGTTAGTGATTTATTTTCAAGGCCATTTAAGAAATCATTCGCTCTATCGCCACATTGTGAAATAAAATGATGGAATTGAGTGACATATTTTATTTTATCAATTGTTAAAATATAATCTTCTTTAGAATAAAGATAATTCAATTTAGTACTAATAAATTCCAACTCATACTTATTCAATCCCACTTTATTGGAAACCAAGGTAATTTTTTTAAGCCTGTTAAAGAATTGTGCAATATCTACTTTGTCTTGTTGAGTTAGAGTATCTTTAATAATTATTGGCAATACATCTTTTAGATATTTATTACCCACTTCTAGGTCAACCCATTGTAATATCGAATTTGCTTTTTCAATAGAATCAACACCCATCTCAGAGGCAATAAATGATGCAACAGCTGAGAATTGTGCTTCATAATCTGTCAGTGTATTTTTTAATATGACTTTTAAAGTATTAATTAACACTTCAAGTTCAGAACTAAATTCAGACTCATATTGTTGCGTACAAATTAAAAATAGTTCACTAATTGTCCATTTTTCTTTTTTGGCAAATTGCACTACATCATTAATAGTGTGAATTAAATGACCCATATCATCAGAAGTTTCATGTTTCACAATCTGTTTATTAAAAGGTGATGGTAAAATATTAATAAGCAATATTAATTCATTAACGGATAAGCCATAAATTTGAGCCAATAAATGGGTACGATAAAGTAAAGAAAGATTCGCTAATGAACACGCAAAGTTAGCATTATCCGATGCTAATTGCCATAACATCACCAGTTCAATATTATTGACATTAAAAGCACGCTTTAAGGTATTTAAACGAGTAATATCGGTAGAAGATGTTGCATTAACTAAATCAAGGGAATGATTGTCATCAATAAAAAAAGTATCATTAAGTAGTGGATGATTAAATAATTGATCAAATTGAGATGGTGTATTATCAAAAGATATTTTTGAAATTAATCCTCCATTAAGCACAATCGCTTGTTCCACGGTAATAGGGTAATTTTTCATTATTACTTGCAAGTGGAAAAAACTACTTAACGTTTCTTTATCAATATTAAACAGAGTATTTTTAGATTTAATGGCGGTAAGCACAGATAGTAGTGGCATTCCTGTGGCTTTATATAATCGAATAATTTTATTTAAATTTAATAGCTCTTTATTTGACAGTGTTTCTCTTTTATTAAATGCTTTGATAACAGATTGAGCATCTTTAATATCAATATCATAATATTCAGCGATAAAGTGAGAGTTATTCAATAATTTTTCGTTAATATTACCAAAGTTTTTCTCAAAAAGTGCATTCGTATCTTTATCAATATTTTCAGTTAAAATATTATAAAGCTCAGGGGAAATATCGGCTTGAATAGAGGCTAGTATTGCTGAGTCGAAGGTTTTAGTGATATCAGTGGCTGACATTAATCCTTCAAGGTTTTTATCTTGCAGTAAAATAGCTTGGCGAATGGTTTCATAAGGTTGGTGATAAGGTGTACCACCGGTTAAACGGTTGGTGGCTAATTCACGAAATAGATCTTTGCTACTACCTAATTTACTCTGTAATACTGTGGTTAAAATTTGATTTGATAAAGAAAGGGTAGAAACTTCTTTATCCATATTGTCTTGAGATAACACTAATTGCGCTAAATCAGGACGACGTTTATCCAAGTGATAAATTGAATTTTCTGCATGTAAGGCTTTTGCTTCACGATAAAGCTCGGTCAAATAACCAGCGGGTGAAAACATTGATGCAACAGATTTAGAATCGACATAATGGTTGTCTCTATTTGGGATCCAATCACCTAATGCACGGCTTTGTGCTGATTGTTGTTGAATACCTAACGCCACGGCATTTTGCACTTGTGGGTTATTACGTGCTAAATGATGAGCTTCATTAAGCTTATTAATTTTTGTTGCTTCTTGTGCGTGTGTATATAATATTTTTGCCTCATGCCAACTTAATTTCTCTTCGCTTAATGCACGAATTTCATGAAGTGACAATGGTGCTAATTCTTTTAATGTAATCACTTCTGAAGTAGAAGAGTTCATTTTCGTTAAAAGTGTATTAATGTTTTTCATTAAATATTTTCCTAATATAAGTTAATTTAAAATTAAGAGAATGGAATCATCGTTTCATCTCGAAAATTAAAATATCAAGAAAATAAAAATTGAAAATTGAATTTTTTATAATCTGTTATTGAGTTTTTTTATTCTTTGTCGGCTAAATGCGATTCTAAATAAGAAAAAAAAACAAGAAAAGAGATGTAAATAACAAACAAAATATGACAACATAATACAATCAATCATTTGATTTTATTTTTATCAAAAACATTCTGATTTATTATCAATTTTAGTCGGTAATGTTATTTTTTAAATTATTCGTTGTGCTTTTTTTATTTTTAGTCGCGCTAAAATGATTATTGATAAATATCAATATAAAAATTTCATTCAAGAGGATTATTCATTTTAAATATATATACAAATAAATATGGAGAACGTCTGCATGTTTTTCTCACGAAAAATAAATCAGTTCTTTGCCGTTGCGACTTGTCAAAGCCTAGTAAAAGCAGCGGAACAAATCAATGTTACCCCATCTGCACTGCGCCACGGTATTAATGAACTTGAAAGCCAAATAGGTAAGTCACTGATTAAACGCTCCAAAAACGGAATGGATCTAACCCCTGCGGGGAAAACACTCTATGAACGTTTATATCCCTATTATGAAAAAATTAGAAAAATTGAAAATCAGATAATGAATTCCAATGATGATAAAACCTCGCTCTCCATTAAATTAGATGGTCTTTATTACCCTGATCTAAAAACAAAACTGTTGGAGATCCGCCAAAAAAACAGTCAATATAGCCTATCTTTAGAAGATGGTTATATTGATGATATTAAAGAGGAACTTTTTGATAAAGAGTTTGATCTTGTGATTTCTTCTCTTGAGTTTGACTATCCACAAAAAAATATCAATGCAATTAATTTATGCACACAAAAAGTCGGATTATTGGTGAGCAAAAAACTCTTTGAACAATATCCCAATACCAAAACATTTTTTGCCAAAGAAACCTTAATACAAAGAAGTAGTACTTTGCAAAACCCCATATTTTCAACGATTTTAGACAAGCTAAAAAATCAAGGTTATCAATACCATACTTTAGGTTTAACAGAAATGGCGGATGTTTTGCACTGCGTTGATGAAGGGGCGGGTTACTGCTTTATGCCTGAAAATATTCATTATATTTCAACCATTACAAACGATGAAGTACAGTTTATTCGTTCTCCTTTTCCTTTTGATATTTTCTTACATCAAAAAGTCTATTTTAAAAAAGAGAATAATAAGAAATTAGATGATATCGCAATGACACTACGTTAATGATTTAAAACAGGGCATTAATCGTGTCAGAGGTAAATCCTCGGTATTGTAGATAACGAATGTGTTTCGCTTTCTCTTTAAAATCTTTGGGTTTACTACCACCAAATTTTTTTTCATGAACCTCTTGGCAAAGAGTATACCAATCTGTTTCATCTTCTTCGAAGAGACGTTCAATAATTTCACCGGGGAAACCTTTTACGCGTAATTCTTGACGAATACGCAAAGGACCATAAGATTTATTTAAATAACTGCGAAAGAAAGCATAAACAGTACGATTATCATCAAGATAATGATTTTCTAATAAATGTTCCATCACTTGAGGTAAGCAGGTTTCATCAGTGACAGTTTGTGCTTCTCGATCGCTTTCTCTTATTCTTCGTGCTAGGCGACGTTGTAGCTCTACTGTGCCGTAATCACGGCGAGAGAGCATAAAAATAGCGTACTGATAAAGCTCTTGATAGGTCATAACGTTCCTTTATAAAAATAATCCATACTAGATGATTATTATCATAACCGTTTATCACACGAATATCTTATTTCGATGTTTATTTAGTCAATAAAAAGAAAAATAACAAAATAAGAATAATTAAAAGAAACGTTATCATTCTTCTTTATAAAAAGATCTTCTACTTTTATTAAGATTAACTTAGAAAATATCGCGCTTTTCCCTTAATAAACCCTTAATAATCCTATAATAATACAGAATATAAGCATCTCTTACTGTATATCGCACTTATAGCTGGTGACCATTAAAAAGAAAAAGATTAAAATTTCCGGCTACTCTTTTACTTACTACTTTCTTTTTAAACATTTTCTGTGGGTTATGTATGAACTTTTCCAATTTAAATAAGGTGGTGTTAACTGCCTCTCTTCTTGCTACTAGCTTTTCTTATGCTGATAGCGATCGCCCCCTGCTCTCTTTAAGTGTGAGCCAATCCGGCGGTACTGCCTTAAATAGCGAAGGTTCGTTAGATACTCGCACCCCAGCAAGCCAATCTCGCGTTTTACCTATTTGGGGCGATGAAGCCCGCGCCCGTGGTTATGATTTACCAGAGCCTTTTGGTGCCAGCTACAGCTATATGAATCTACGCCAAGATATCATCGTAGATAAAATTGGTTTTATCATGCCTAAAAATCCATAAACAGCAGACGCGTTAAAAATAGATGCGGGTCATACGCGTGAAAAAAGTGAAACCCATATGCTAAAACTCGATAGCTGGGTATTCCCTTTTATGAACGTTTATGGCTTATATGGTCGAACTAAAGGTACATCAAAAACAATCCTGAATGGAGGTAGTTTTGCTGGTTTTCCTTTACCGTTTATAGAAGGTATGCCTTTTGATCTTGATTTTAAAGGTGATACTTATGGTGGTGGTTTTACTTTGGCGGGAGGATATAACCAATATTTCGCTACTTTCGATTTAAACTACACCAAAACTAACCTTGATATCTTAGATGGTGATATTAAAGCATTAGTGATTTCACCTCGCGTGGGTTATGAATTTGTCTTTTCACCGTTCATTGCTGGACAAGGAAATACCAAATTACAAGTGTGGACAGGTGCAATGTACCAAGATATTACCCAACGTTTTAAAGGGGATATTAATAAGTTAAACCTTCCACCAGCATTTGCAGGCTTAATCCAAGCATTAGATGATCCTGGCATGAAATTCGATGTTGAACAGCATCTTGCCCATAAATGGAGCCAAACTTTAGGTGCCCGTTTAGAATTAACGCGTAATTTTAACGTGATAACCGAATTTGGCTTTAATAATCGTAATAGCTTCTTTGTTTCTGGTGAGTTCCGTTTTTAATGGTTAAATACCCTTTTATTTTGGGGCTGGCATTTGCCAGCCTCTTTATTTCACACACAGCACAAGCACAACTCTTCCCAGATAGACAACAAATAGACCAATGGTTAGTTGGCTTAGGAGGAGAAAATAGTTTCGACCGCAGTAAAACCATTGATTGGGGAGTTTTGCCTGGACCTTTCTATACACCAGAATTAGAGTTTGGTGTAGGTATTGCGCTTGTTGGTCTTTATCAAGCAGATAGTCGCCCTGATAGCAAAATCTCGTCACTCTCTTTAAGTGGCTTTGGTTCATCAACGGGTGCTTTTGGGATGACCTTTAGCAACTACACTTATCTCGCGGATGATACTTGGCGCTTTTATCTCACTGGCTCGTTAAACAATGTGCCAACCAATTATTGGGGAGAGGGTTATCATGAAGGTCGTGTAAAAGATCATTTTGGTGAATACCGCTCTCAAGAATTGCACTTAACACCGACTTTATTGCGTCAAATCGCCCAAAACACCTATATCGGATTAGGATGGGACTATTCAAATTTACAAGCCGCAGTCCCAGACGCTCCCTTCAAAGCGTATATGGATAAACACAATTTACCTTTGCGCTCCACAAGCTCTGGGTTAAGTCTCCGCTTTACTTACGACAGCCGTGATTTTTTACCTAATGCGAGTCAAGGGCAGGCATTTGATATTAGTTATACTCACTATTCTCCTGATACAGGCAGTAATAACCGCTTTAATGCGACACAGATGCAATATAACTACTATTATCCTTTAAGTGACAGTGCGGTTTTAGCTTTTGATAATTATGCCCGCTTCACATCAGGCGATGTACCTTGGAGCCAACTTTCTAAGTTAAGTAATGGGCACCAGATGCGCGGTTATTACGAAGGGCGATATCAAGATAATCACGTCTTTTCTACGCAATTAGAATACCGCCAAAAACTCAATTGGCGCCATGGCATCGCACTTTGGATTGGTGGTGGTACGTTAAGCGATCAAGCCCGTGATTTAGGTCAAGGTCATTGGCTACCTAGTGTTGGTGTGGGTTATCGATTTGAATTTAAGCCACGCATGAATGTGCGTCTCGATTTTGGTATAGGTAAAGAAAGTACAGGATTCTATTTTCAAGTAGGTGAAGCATTTTGATGTTCAAGCGTTTTCTTTTTATTAACACCATTGCCTTCTTCTTATTTATTGCAGGTTGCACTCAAGTCACACCTGTTAATCCCATTCATGCCAATCTTGAAAGTGTCACTCATGAAGAAGCGTCACAAGCTTGGCAAACACCACCTCCTCTTACCGCGCCTAATGGATTAAGACCTTGCTGTGCTTTTGGCTATGACTTAAAAGTCAAAGCGCTCGAAATTCCTATCCCGTTTTATCGTATTGATAATGTTGTTGAAGCCTCTGCATTGGGCAATCATCGCTATAACGACAGTTTTTGGCTCGGCACCGCGGCAGTATTAGGGATTGGCAGCGAAAAATCGGGTTTAATTTACTCTCATAAGGGTGGGTTTCTTGATATTGCCCATATTCGTGACACCGCAGATTATACTTATTATCTCTTTAGTCATATCTATTCAAAATTAGGGCAAGAGTGGACGTTAACGCTAAGTAATGAGTTGGCACAACGTAAAATACACTTTAACGCCTTTACACCACCTAAAAATGAAGCACAGCGTTATACCTTAAGTGCCTATCTTGCTGCTCGATTAGGTTATCGCCTTGCAATATGGCATGAGATTGCACAGTGGTATGGTTTACGTTCGGTGCCCGGATTTCCAGAAGGAATATCCGCATTTTCACCCGAAGATCTCTACTCTAACTTGATTGGCGCTCGCCTTTCTCTCACCTTGATCCTTAATGGTCACGCCACCAGCCTTGAGCAATATAATCAATCGATGCAAGGTATTATTCCTTCTGCGCTTTATCAATTAGAGGCTCAACCTCGTCAATTAACTCAGCAATGGTTTGATGTGATTGATGGGCAATGGTGGGATAGTCAGCAACGTGTACCTGATAAATTTTTAGTTTTAATGCGTGATTATCACATTTCTGATAAACGCTATCCGGTCTTACCTTTTGAGGAAATGGCGTCGCCTCATTACCTCACATTACCTAGTGCTTATTCCGGTTACATTCTAGAACAATTAGCAGAATTTCAGCTTTGGCCAACAAATCAAATGGAAGATTTACCTCGCCCAAAAACCTATTGGCGTGAAGCGGATTTTACTGATTTAACAGAAAAAGCACGCGAAATTGATAATAAAACTAGACCAAAAACAACAAAAATTGACTAAATAACAAACAAAATTGACACATTAAAAACCCTTAATTTTGCTAAATTTTGGTTAAGTCACACCTTTTTATATAAGATAAATTAAAGTTTTCGCAAAAAAAGCACTTTTTGTTAAAGGAAAAAATCGATTATAAAACGAGGCTTTCCAGTAAACCTTATACATTTATTTAACAAACCACTCGTAGTTATCCTAATGTGAGGCGATATTTTGTAGCTATGAAAAAAGTAATTTGTTAGTATTCGTTCGATTTTTATCCAGTTAAACGAGGAGAAGCAATGCCCTCTCAATTGATGAGGACAAGTGCCGTCTTCGCTTTCTTGATTTCACTACTCTTTACTGGTGTAAGCTTTGCTTCAACCAGTACCGGCAGTTCCCAAATGCTGCAGGCGTATTCTTTCAAAAGCACGTCAACACCGTTGCCAGATTTGAAAAAATACCCATCGGGAACGCAGCGTAAGAAAGCGTTTTTAAATGTCATAGTTCCTATTATTGACAATGTTAATAATAAGATTTTGAGAGATCGTGAGTGGTTACTCGCTCAACGTAAAGCCCAGCACTGGGGCAGCGCAGAGTTAAAAAAACTGCGTGAGATCTGTCAATACTATGGCGTTACATGTACCAGCCCCAAAAAAGTAAATTGGGATTCGTTATTGACTCGCGTTGACATTATTCCGACACACTTTGTCGCAACGCAAGCCGCTACAGAATCAGGTTGGGGCACATCGAAGTTGGCACAGCAAAACAATAACTTATTCGGTATGCGATGTGGGAGTCAGTCTTGCAATAATGTACCAGGGAAAACCAAAGGCTATGCAGCCTACCCTGATATTGAAGGCTCTGTGATTGCTTATATGCGTAATCTCAATACGCACCGCGCCTACAATTCATTGCGCTCCTCAAGAGCACAGCAA
This sequence comes from Proteus sp. PR00208, assembly GCF_016238545.1. Lineage (NCBI taxonomy): Bacteria > Pseudomonadati > Pseudomonadota > Gammaproteobacteria > Enterobacterales > Morganellaceae > Proteus > Proteus sp. PR00208. The sequence goes on from NZ_JAEHQE010000024.1 coordinate 55,722, forward strand.
AGAATGACGCAACAGCAACTCGACTCTCGCCAGTTAATCACTGACTTGAAAGGTTACTCAGAAATGGGCTCAAGTTATAACGATTATCTGACCGAAATGTTCGACTCAAATAAAAAACTGATCACCCAAGTTCAGTTGCAGTCGAAACAAGAAAGTTAGGCCTTAGCAGGCTTTCATAGTGTAAAAAGCCACTTTTCTTTCTAGAGAAAAGTGGCTTTTATTTATCACAAGACAATCTTTTGATTGAAAGCCGGCTTAGAATTCATAATATATGTGGTAATACGTTTGGTATGACTTTTAAATCACACCCTTAGAGCCATTTATGAATTTTTTTTCATTCGAGTTTCTCGGAGCCTTTGTTAGCTTTTTTATTCTATACTGGCTCTTTCAAAAGCAGATTAAGATCCAAAATATTCTACTGATTACAGTCAGTTACGCTTTTCTCTTTTATGCGGATTATCGTCCTGCGATTATCTTATTAAGCTATACACTCTTTATTTATTTACTGGCAAATATATTAACTAAGTACACTTCTTCTAAAGTCATCTATTGGCTATTGGGATTATTGGTTGCTGTTTATTTTACTGCCTTTAAATACTACTCGTTTTTCCAAGAATCACTGACACAGGCATTCCAGCAATGGGGACTCAGTATTGAGCTTCCTCTTATTGAATTACTGGCACCATTAGGACTCTCTTTCTATATTTTTCACTCGGTCAGTTATGTGGTTTCCGTTTGTCGAAAAGAGATCCCCAAAGCGCCTTTTTTAGATGTCGTTCTTTATTTATGCTTTTTCCCAAGCATTGTGGCCGGGCCAATTAATCGCGCCAAAGAATTTCTCCCTCAAATTCAGGCACCAACACGAAAAATCATTGATTATAAAGGGGCGATCATGCTGATTGTTTTAGCTATCGCAAAACTCTTTTGGTTAAGTGGTTGGTTCTCAACAAACTATGTTGATCCTGTTTTTAATGCACCCGATTTAGCGCAAAGTGGGCAAGTCTTAACGGCTATCTATGCCTACGCATGGCATATCTATTTCAACTTCTCGGGTTATACCAATCTAGTGACAGGTATTGCCTTATTACTCGGCTTTGTCGTGCCTCGTAACTTTAATGCGCCGTATTTAGCGATCAACCTCGCTGATTTCTGGCGTCGTTGGCATATCAGTCTATCTACCTTTATTCGCGATTACGTCTATATTCCTTTAGGGGGCAATCGTAAAGGCGTTATCAGACAGAACTTTAATGCCTTTGCAGCAATGGTCATTTCAGGATTGTGGCATGGCGCAGCAATGACCTTTATTATTTGGGGCGCAATTCATGGAATTGGCGTGGTGTTATTAAATATTAAACACCGCCTGTTTCCTGTGAGGAAAAATGCGCCACCCACTGCGCTATCTTCGTTAAATATGTTGTTGTCATGGATTATCACGTTCCACTTTGTTTGTTTTGCTTGGATCTTTTTCCGCAGCCAAACAATCGGAGATGCTCTTGTTCTGATACAACAACTCTTTAGTGTAGGTGCTTGGGCTTCATTACAAGCTGAAGGCTTAACGCTCTTTATGTTCTGGGGACTTTTCTTACTTTACCCTTGCTTTGTCACCTTAAGGGATATTGTGGCTCGTCTTGAGAAAAGAGTGCCGTGGTATGTTTATCCTCTACCACTTGCGTTGATCCTCACGATTATTTTTATGTTGTCTCCAGATGGGGTGCCAGGATTTATTTATGCCAGCTTTTGATTTCTGCTCAAACTTAAAAAAGACAGCAAAAGTCGCTTTAATGGTGCTATTTAGTATCCTCTTGCTGATTTGGCTAAACCAAACATCACTAGAGCGCTTTTGGCAACAGCAATATCATCGTCCTGCGCCTTGGTCTGGGCTTTCTCACTATTATGCTTGGCAAGTGGGAGGACAACTGCGTGATGGCGTATTTGTTGCGGTAGAAAGCTATGGAGATTATCTACAGGTTAATCATCCTGATAATCAGGCAAAGCCAATAGAACAAATCTCAACATCGGAGCAACTTCCAGAAGGCTTTGCGGTGGGATTGCATTTCTTTAATGGTTATACACGACCTGCATCTCAATTGACGCAACGCTTCCCGCAATTACTGCAACGTAAGCAAGCAATGGGAGGATTACCTTACCATTCGGTCACGGATGTGTCTGATGCGGCCTTAGAAGCCTTAAAACCTATCGTACAAAAAACAGAAATTATTTTATCACCTAAAGATAAAGTCTTATTTGCAGGCGACTCAATGATGCAGGGTGTTGCTCCTTTACTTAAACGCCAACTTCAAACGGACTACAACATCAGTAGTATTGATTTAAGTAAGCAAAGTACAGGGCTGGCTTATCCTCGCTTTTTCAATTGGCCTCAAACGATTGCAACGCGATTAGCCAGTGACGACTCCATTAAATTATTAGTGGTCTTTTTAGGCCCTAACGATCCTTGGGATATGCCTCCAGATGGTGGAGGACGCTACTTAAAATTTGCAAGCGAAGCATGGGAATCAGCCTACCGAGCGCGAATTGCAAGCATTATAGAAAATGCCAGACAGAATAATGTCACGGTTATTTGGGTTGGACCACCCAATATGCGCAAGCAGAAGTTGTCCGAAGGGATGGCATATCTTGATAAACTTTACCGTGAAGAAGCAGAGAAAATGGGCGAAATTTACCTTTCCGTCAATGATATGTTTAAATATGAGAAAGATATTTATTCTGATTATATGGGTGATGGTAGTAGTCGTGTTAAGTTAAGAGCCGGTGATGGCATTCATTTTAGCTTAAAAGGTCAGCAAATTATTGCTCAACACGTATTCTCACGTATTCATCTTCAAGAAGAAACGAAAGAAGATAATGCAGTTGATGATGTAAAAGATAAAAACACGGTCATTGTAAATGAAACAACTAACGCACATCCTTAAGCGTAAAACCTTAGTCAGTAGTTCAATCATACTGGCATTGGTTTCACTCTTAGTCGCTTGTAATCAAGACACTGAAAAAACGGTGAAGTTGCCGACACCCACAGTATTACCTGCTGATGGTTCAAGACAACTTTACAACTATCACGATCCTCACTTTGCGGGCTTTGTTAAGAAATTACAACAAGGCCGCCAAACGGTGCATATCGTTCAGTTAGGTGATTCCCATACTGCGGCTGACTTTTTCAGTGGTAAGTTGCGTGAGCGTTTTCAAGCAGACTATGGCAATGGCGGTATTGGTTTTATTCCCCCGACTAATATCGCGGGTCAACGTATTGCAAACGTACAATATCAGAGTGATAAAAAAGCGTGGACACTGCTTTCGAGCAGAAAAGATAGCGATCCTGATTTTCCATTAGGTGGCTTTATTAGTGAGCCTCAAGCGAAATGGGCAAAATTACAGTTATCTGAAACCCCAGTCACTCAGCAACGTTATCAATTGCAAGCGCTCTATAAAGCCCCAACAACAGCACAAATGAATGTACAATCGTCAACAAATAAAGTGCTTTCATTATCGCAAACGCAAGGTAAATGGCAGTTTTCAAACCCAACAGCCATGACATTCCCTGTTAGTATTACCATCAGCAAAAATCAACCAGTTAAATTAGGCGGTTGGTTGATCACTAATCAACAGCCTGGCGTAATGTTATCCTCATTAGGCATTAATGGTGCCACTATCAATATGATGGATAAATGGGGAACACAATGGACTGAAACACTTGGTCAATTAAACCCTGATATGGTGATTTTAGCGTATGGCACAAATGAAGCGTTTAATGACACTTTCGATTTGAACACCTATCGCCAACAGCTTACGGATAAAATTCGCCAAATTCGACAGCAAGCTCCTAATAGCGCCATTTTATTAATTGGGCCTTCTGACTCAATCAAAAATAAAGAAGCACTTGATTGTCGCTCACAACAGCCTCAATGGCTAAGCGATATTATCAGAATTCAAAAAGAAGTGGCTCAACAAGAGAAGACGCTCTTTTGGGATTGGCGTGATTATATGGGTGGCGAATGTTCGATAAAAGCATGGGCGCTGTATGATTTGGCAAGACCTGATGGTGTTCATCTTTCTCGTGAAGGTTATGAAAGCAGTGCCAATACACTTTATAGCCAATTGAATACCTTAATAAACAAAGGCTGACCCACTCTGTTTAACAAATAAAAAGGAGCTTTCGCTCCTTTTTATTTTTCTCATTTTATTCATCAGGTTAGTAATTATCTGAATTTAATAAAACATCGACATATTTAATAACATCAACGCTGGCTTGTTCCATTTTCTCTATATAGTGTGCAACCGCTTCTTGATTATCTTCTATATTGGCCTTTAATGCTAAACGACCACATTCATGCACTAATTTATGGGGTTCTTCTAAGCGACGAAAGGCGTCAGTTTTTGCAAATTTTTTACCATCACCTTGATAATACCATTTCCCTAAACGGCACTCTGTATGCTGATTAACACAGTGTTCATCATCATTATTTAATAAGTGAATATAAATCGCCTCTTTCCATAAAACATGGTCGAGTTTGACCGTATTAAAAAATTGCTGCATCGAAAGAAAGGTAAAAATATGTTTAAGCTCATTGGCTTGTTCTGACAATGACGTTAAATTTTGATGCCCTTCTTCAACCAGTGTTTTAACTTGTTGAACTTGCTGTTGGTTTTTTTCTGTGGTTTCTTTAACGGAAATAAAGCGAGCACCTAAATTATTATTAATGCTAGCAATAGAAGAAGCTTGTTTTTGGATCTCTAATGACAACTTTTTCATCTCTTGAGCTAAGACTGCAAATCCCGCCCCTTCACGCCCAATATGTCCGGCCTCAATTGCTGAGTTAATGGATAAAATATTCGCCTGACTGGAAAGCCTATCAATATTGCTGGCGCTATCTTTAATTTTTTTCAACCAACTTGAGAAATCTTCTATCTCTTCTCGGCTATGTGTAAAATGCGTATCCACTTCATTTAGAAATTGAGTCAATGACTGCGAATTATCCAACATCTTGCTAAAGAGATGTTCCATTTCATCAAGTAAATTGAGCTTATCTTGTAATTTATTACTTGATGCTAAAATCGAATCTCGAATTAGCGTGATGGTGTGGATATTACAATCCGTGTGTTTAATAAAAAGCGAATTATAGTCAACCATAAAATAACAGCCCTAGTTTGCCCACTTAATAAATAAACCTATAGATTAATGAGAAACGGGATATTTTCTGTCACATTTCATAGTCATTTATAGCAATGAAAAAAAGCGCGTCAAAAGACGCGCTAATTACAAGAAAATAAAGATTCAATTTTATAAAAAAGCGAAGAAAATCATACCTACGACAGCACCTGTTGTGCCGAGAATAGTTTCCATCAATGACCATGTTTTTAATGTTTGCGCTTCTGTTGCTCCAGTAAATTTACCGAATAACCAGAAACCCGAATCATTAACGTGGCTAAGAATAATAGAGCCACCCGCAATACAGATTGATAATGCCGCCATTTGAGCGCCACTGTAGCCCAGCTCATTGATAACCGGTAAAACTAAGCCAACAGCGGTTAAACATGCAACGGTCGCAGAACCTTGGATCACACGCACAGCACCTGCAAGAATAAAGCACGCAATTGCAATTGGCATACCCGCGCCAATTAACGCATTACCTAATGCAGGACCAACGCCAGAATCAACTAACACTTGTTTAAAGACACCACCCGCACCAGTGACCAATAAAATGATCCCAGCAGGTTGAATTGCTGCGGAGCAAATCTCCATCACTTTTTCTTTGCTCATACCACGGCGAATAGCTAAGCCGTAAATAGCCACTAAACAAGCAACAAGAATAGCAATAAAAGGATGACCTACAAACTCAAGAATATTGTATAGCTCAGTCTCTTTCTCAACGAAACGCGCACCAATGGTTTTAAAGCCCACTAAAACTAGCGGTAATAACACAAGTGCAAGACTAAAACCAAAAGAAGGCATTTTGTTTTGACCTAAACTCGGTTCCGACAAATCTTTTGGTAATTCTAATGTGACGTAACGGCTAATAAAGTTACCGAAAATAGGACCTGCTAATAACATCCCAGGAATAGCTGCACATAAACCAATTAAAATCATCCAACCAAAATCAGCATTCATTTGGTCAGCTAACAGCATTGGTGTTGGCCCTGGCAATAAGAAGGCGGCTGCACCTGCGACACCCGCAAAGAGAGGGATGGCCATTTTCACCACATTGCCACCAGTACGACGAGCAACAGCAAATACAACACCAATTAACAAGACAACGGCAACATCAAAAAACAGAGGTAAAGCACAGATTAAACCTGCAATACCTAATGCGTAGTTAGCCCGTTTCTCACCAAAGTATTTTAATAATCGCACTGCAATTTGGTCTAATGCCCCTGTTTCATGTAGCACTTTACCAAACATTGCCCCTAGCGCGACGACGATTGAGAGGAAACCTAACGTCCCCCCCATCCCGTTTTGCATGGTTTGTGTGATCTTCTCTAAAGGCATGCCAGAGAAAATACCGGCACCAATAGCGACAATCATTAACGCTATAAAAGCGTGTAAACGCGCGTACATCACAAAAAAGAGCAATAATAAAACCGAGCCAACTGCGGTTAGCACCAGTGTTAATGTACTCATACCGTTTCCCCTTCAAAAGTCTTTTGAGTGACTGAATTTATTGTCTTAATTGCACTTTCAATCACGTCATCAAGTGGCACTGAAATATCAATTTCATATACATCATTTTCAGCTTTTGTTGGCTCTTCTAGGGTTTCAAATTGAGTCACTAACATTTGAGGTTTAAAGAAGTGCCCTTTACGTGCTTTTAAGCGGCTTTCAATTAGCTCATAGTCACCTTTTAAATATAAAAAGTGTAGACATTGATTGCCCTCTCTTAACATATCGCGATACTGTTTTTTCAATGCAGAACAAACAATTAACGAAACTTCATTGGTTCTTTGCATCGCAAATGCTGCATCATTTAATGCTTGTAACCAAGGCTTACGATCTTCATCATTTAAAGCGTGCCCTGATGCCATTTTAGTAATATTTGAGCGAGGGTGCAGGAAATCACCGTCTAAAAATGCCGCACCTGTACGTTGTGCCACACCACTTGCGACCGCAGATTTACCGCTGCCTGATACCCCCATTAAGATAAAAACATGGTGTAGGGATTGGGTATCGTTCATAGAATGCTCCTTTAAGGCAGATATTAAGTCTTTTTTGTAATGTTACCCGTAACTGTTACGGGTAACATATCCGAAGTGGTAAGGTGAATACAACAACGAAGATCAACTAAGTAGCGAAAATGTGAAGCGACTCTCAAATGAAAGTAAGATGATCTACAAACTGACAACAAAACATCTGATCAGCTTCCTTTTATTCGCCGCAAAATAGGGGAGTAATAACGTTGAAAGAGAGAAGGTATCTCAATAAAAAACCCTACTGTTAATCATATAACAATAGGGTTAGTAAAATTATTAATTTATTTCAATATCAATAAGTTAAATATTTAAATACTTTCACCAGTAATAATGCGGAAACCAACATCAATCACTTGGCCTCGCGCAATTTTACCTTTCATTCGTTTAAGCAATAAATCAGCTGCTTGTTGCCCCATTTCATCACGAGGGGTAAAGATACTCGCCAGACGAGGCGTCATCACTTGTCCAACATCATGTCCGTGGAAACCCGATATTGCAATATCCTCTGGCACGGAAATACCTAAACGTTGACACTCAAAAACAGCACCAATCGCAATATCGTCATTGGTGCAATAAAGTCCGTCTAAATCAGGATATTGCTTACGTGCAGCATGTAATAATTCAGCCCCTAATGAATAAGATGAGCTTTTTGGCGTCATCACATTACCAACAGGTAAACCCGCATTTTGCATTGCTTTTTCATAACCGTTTAAACGCATTAAGGTTCGTTCATCCTGTCTTGCGCCAAGGTAGATAACACGTTTGCATCCACGTTTGATCATCTCATTGACCATCTGTTGTGAGGCTTCAACGTTATCTAATCCTACCGCCGAATCAAAACAAGGCGAAACGCTATCCATGATCTCTACCACAGGAATACCCGCGGTTTCTAACATTTTCATTGTTTTTGGTGTGTGCGTTCTTTCAGCAAGAATAAGCCCATCGATATTATAAGAGAGTAATGAAAGCAGGCGCTCTTCTTCTTTTTCAGCACGATATCCATAGTGTGCTAACATAGTTTGATAACCGTATTTATCGGTCACTGATTCAATGCCACGAATAACTTCGGCAAAAACTTGGTTAGTTAAAGAAGGTAGTAATACCCCAATCGCATGACTGGTCGAATTAGATAAAATATCAGGAGCGCGATTAGGAATATAATTAAGGCTCTCTAATTCACGCGCAATTTTTTCTCGTAAAGCTTCAGAGACTTGTTCGGGGTTACGCAAAAAACGACTCACGGTCATTTTGGTAACACCAACTCGCGAAGCTACATCCTGTAATGAGGGGCGTTTTTTCTTCATTTTATATCGCAACTATCCAAAAACACTCGTATTAATACGCGCTTTAATTTTCCAAGAATGCTGATTATAGCCCTAGGTTATACACTATTTCGAATAAAGTTTTTCAGATGTGTGCCTAGATTTGATTTTGACTGATGATCCCTTGACTTAAGCCAAAGGAAAGATAGTATTCTTCGCTGTATAATAAATGAAATAACGATATCAATATAAAACAATAAACAGCGTGAACCTATGGCGATCCACAGACGACAATTTCTAACTTACCTCACGACTATTGCGACATTATCGGCACTTCCACATTCGGTAAGGGCCGCAATAACCTCGCGTATTGCAGCACAATTTGGTCATATTCCTGCATCAACCACAATCCATCGTGTGATTAGTGCGGGGCCTCCTACTGATCAATTGTTACTCGCATTAGCGCCTGAAAAATTATTGGGTTTTTCCTCACTTAATTTAGAAAAAAGTCCTTTATTTTCAGATGAACTACGCAAATTACCCCGTTTAGGACGTTTATCAGGGCGAGGAAGTACACTCTCTTTAGAAGCTTTACTGACGTTAGAACCCGATATCATTATTGATAGTGGTAATGTGGATGAAACCTACCGTTCATTGGCGAAGCGTGTCTCTGATCAAACGGGTGTACCTTATGTGTTAATTGATGGCACATTAAAAGATAGCCCAGCTCAGTTACGTCAAACAGGGGCTTTATTAGGTGTTGCTGAAAAAGCAGAAACATTAGCGCAGATTGCAGAGCAATATCTTAGTGATGCTGCGCTTTTTGTATCTGAACAAAAAGAGAGTCCACGTTTTTACCTTGCTCGGGGTGCTAAAGGATTGCAAACGGGTGCAAGAGGCTCTATTCACACAGAAGCCATTGAAGCCTTAGGTTTTGAAAACGTGGTTGATGTTCCTGATTTTACTGGTTTGACTGATGTTTCCCCTGAACAACTGTTAATGTGGAACCCTGAAATTATCATCACACAAGATGAAAATGCCTATCAGCAAATCACTCAAAGTTCTGTATGGAACAGCATTCAAGCCGTTAAAAACAACAAAGTGTTACTGTTTAAAGGATTACCATTTGGTTGGTTAGATGGTCCTCCGGGTATCAACCGTTTAATGGGGATGCGTCGCTTACAAAGTCATTTTGACGTTCGAATAGAAAAACAAACCACTCAAGATCTACAAAATTACTTTGCTCATTTTTACCACACGCAATTAAGTGCTGAACAATGTCAGCAATTGCTGGGGTATTCATGAGTCAATCAGTACGTATCACGCTTTTATTTGCGGTATTTTCCATCGTTGCTTTAATTGCAATCACTAGTGGTAAGTATTCACTTACCGCTAATGAACTGTGGACACTGGTAAGTAATAAATTAATAGGCAATGTGGAATACAGCAGAACTGAAACCGTCTTTTGGCAAATCAGATTTCCCCGTGTTCTTGCGGCAATCTTAATTGGTGGAGGACTCGCTATTGCAGGAGCAGCTTATCAAGGTATGTTCCGTAACCCCTTGGTTTCTCCTGATATTCTTGGCGTTTCATCAGGTGCGGGCGTGGGTGCGGTTTTAGGTATTTTCCTTGGGCAATCGATGTTGTCTATTCAGCTATTTGCCTTTGCAGGTGGTTTGGCAACAGTTGCCTTAGTCTATTTTATTGCAAGACTTGCTAAACAACACGATCCTGTTCTTTCGCTTGTCTTGGTTGGTATTGCGATTAGTGCATTATGTGGCTCAGCAATTTCATTAATGAAAATTCTCGCTGATCCTTATACGCAATTGCCCTCAATTACCTTTTGGCTTTTAGGGGGGCTTTCGACCATTACGGCTTCTGATTTAATTTCTGTCGCCCCTTTAATGTTGATTGGCTTTATTCCACTAATTTTATTGCGCTGGCGTATGAATATCCTCAGTTTATCTGATGAAGAAGCCAGAGCATTAGGTTTAAATGTCGAAGTGACGCGGCTAGTTTTTATTTTGTCAGCAACATTGATAACCGCAAGTGCCGTTTCTATTGCGGGCATTATTGGCTGGCTAGGCTTAATAGTGCCTCATATTGCAAGATTGTTAGTGGGCGCTAACTTTAGCCAACAACTGCCTGTTTCTTTGCTTGTGGGCGCCATTATGCTGTTAATCACTGACACATTAGCTCGCACTATTGCCAATATCGAACTTCCATTGGGTATTTTAACCTCCGCCATTGGTGCGCCATTCTTCCTAATGTTGTTACTTAGAACAAGGAAAGACGCATGATCATTGCTAATGCAAAAAAGCTCGCCATTGGCTATAAAGGCAAAACCTTAATTAAAGATCTCTCATTCCACATCGAACAAGGGCAAATCATCTGCTTATTAGGCGCAAATGGTTGTGGAAAAACCACACTGATGCGAACGTTGTTAGGACTAATACCTTGTATTGAAGGTGAGATTAATGTTGCGGGGAAAAAACTAAGTGAGTGGTCACCAACAGAACTTGCCAAAGTGGTGGCTTATGTTCCTCAAGCAACGCATATCCCCTTTTCTTTCAATGTTATCGATATGGTTGTGATGGGACGAGGCGCACATTTATCCTTTTTCTCAATGCCAAGTTCTCAAGATAAAACAATGGCAATGGAAACCTTAGAAATGCTCTCGCTTTCTCATCTTGCTCACCGAACTTTTGATACTTTAAGTGGTGGTGAAAAGCAGATGGTCTTGATTGCTCGTGCTTTAGTACAACAGCCCAAATTACTGATTATGGATGAACCCGCGGCCAGCCTTGATTTTGGTAATCAAATAAAGCTGCTTACCCAAGTTAAGGCACTAAAAGCGTTAGGGATCAGTGTTTTTATGTCAACACACCATCCACAACATGCCGCTTCATTGGCTGATGAAGTCATTTTACTGACACCTCATACTCCTGTTTTGCAAAATAGTCCTGAAATTTTGCTAACACCCAACAATTTAGCGCACCTTTATGGTGTAAAACCCACAGATATTCAGGCGCATTTTCACGCCTACTCGGGTAATAACAATGAATATAGGCAAGAATATGAACACCATTGAAACCACGGATTTTGCTGAACTTTATAAAAACCACATGGTACAGGCTGAAAGAACCAAAAAAGAGCCAGAACATTGGGATAAACGTGCTGAAAAAATGGCAGAAACCTGTGCCAATCCTAACGATCCTTATTTAATCAAGTTTCGTGAAATGATGGATTTTACGGGTGCTGAAACCTTACTAGATGTGGGTTGTGGCCCTGGCTCTATCAGCATTCATGTTGCGGATAAATTCAAAAAAGTCATTGGTATTGATTACAGTACAGGCATGCTCACAGTGGCTAAACGTAGAGCAGAACAAGCAGGCATCAATCACGCCGACTTTATCACTTGCTCATGGGAAGATAGCTGGGATGCACTTCCTCGTTGTGATATTGTGGTCGCTTCACGCTCAACGCTCGTGATGGATTTAAAAGCCGCGCTATTAAAGCTTAATCGCCAAGCTAAATTACGTGTTTATACGACACACACCGTATCCCCAACTTTTGTTGATCAACGCATTATTCGCTTACTGGGTCGAGATGTTCCTACGCTACCAACCTACATTTATGCTGTAAATATGCTTAACCAAATGGGCATTCACCCTAAAGTGGATTATATCCGTAGCCGTAATTGTCAAAGCAATTTCAATAGCCTTGAGCAATTTATTGAGGGGATCAACTTCTCCGTAGGACCTTTAAGTGAAGATGAAATAACACATTTAACGAACTACTATCATGACAGCATTAAAAATGGCGTTTCACTGATTTCGCCTACGCGTGATTGGGCGATGGTTTCTTGGGATGTCGTGCCAGAAAGTGAGTTAACACTATGATTTATTACCCTGATGCCTTTCTTGATAATTTATTGATGGAAGATATTCAGTATGGTGATTTAACAAGTCGCGCCCTGAATATCAGTGATCAATTAGGTACGATGACATTTACACGCCGTGAAGCGGGTTGTGTTAGTGGGATCACGCTAGGTTGCCGTTTATTGGAAAAGTTAGGATTAGAGGTAAAAGCGCATCGACAAGATGGTGATTTTGCCGATAAAGGTGATTGCTTAATCACCGCGGAAGGTCGAGCCGATGCGCTGCATCAAGGCTGGAAAGTAGTGCAAAATGTGCTGGAGTGGAGTTGTGGTGTTAGTGACTATATGGCAAGAATGCTAGAAATCTATCATCGCTATCAACCTAAAGGGCAAATTGCGTGTACACGTAAAAATATCCCGAATACCAAACTATTAGCAACTCAAGCGATACTTGCAGGCGGTGGTGTTATTCATCGCCAAGGTTGTTCTGAAACAATTTTACTCTTTGCTAATCATCGTCGATTTTTATCAGAGCCAGATAATTGGGCACAGCATGTTAAACAGTTACGCCAAGCGGCACCTGAAAAATGTATCGTGGTAGAAGCTGATGATATTGAACAAGCAAGAGAAGCGTTAAAAGCCCAACCAGATATTTTACAGCTTGATAAATTCTCCGTTGAAGATATTGCTCGGCTTCAATATGAAGCGCCTCAAGTTGCGCCTCAATGCCATCTTTCGTTAGCTGGCGGAATTAACCTGAACACAATTGAAAAATACGCACAAACAGGTATCCATTTAATGGTAACGTCTGCGCCTTATTATGCTCCACCGACAGATATTAAAGTTCGTCTTTACCCAAAAGATTAAATAAAAATAATAACTTATAAGTAAGTATTTACATATTTAATCAATAATAAACAAAACCGAGTGCTAACATATTGTCAGCACTCATTTTATCCATTTATTTTTACGTAATTCGTTATATAAAAATTTATATATAGATTACAAATTGAGATTGGAATGATGAAATTAAAACCTCTATGCTACTGTTTATCTTTTGCTCTATTACCAAGTATTGCAATCGCCGACACCACTTATGGGCAATTAACGCCTGATTTATTAACCGTTTGGAGTAGCCCGATTGCAGCCAATCCAGATGTGTTAACACAAGAGCAGATGCTTGAACAAAATAAAGTCAATGCGGCACAAGCTATTGCTACATTACCCGGTGTTGTGATGCAAAAATCGGGCAACCGCAATGAATACACCATTAAAGTGCGTGGCTTTGATAGCCGCCAAGTGCCTGTATTCTTTGATGGTATTCCAACGTATGTTCCTTATGATGGCAACTTAGACTTAGCCCGCTTTACCACCAATGATCTAGCAAGTATTGAAGTCAACAAAGGCTATACCTCATTACTACAAGGCCCTAACTTAATGGGTGGCGCTATCAATATCACTACCGCATCACCGAAAAAACCTTTAGAAGGGAGTATTGCTTACTCACAAGGTTTTGCACGCGGTGCCGATTATGCCCATAACATGAGCGCACGTTTAGGCGCACGTAATGATTTAGGTTTTATTCAAATCAGTGGTAGCCAATTAAAGCAACGCTTTACCCCAATTCCAGGCGCTGATGAAAATAATCAAGCAGCCGGTACACATGGACGCCGTGATAATTCGGCAACAGATGATAAACGTGGCATGATCAAAGTGGGTTGGACGCCACGCGCTTCTGACGAATATACCCTGACTTATGTAAAACAAGACGGTGAAAAAAATAGCCCGCCGTCAACATTAGGTAAAGGTAAATTTAAATATTGGGCATGGCCGGATTACAACAAAGAGAGCTATTACTATAGCGGCGTAACACAAATCACAGACAGTATTAATCTACAAAGCCGTGCTTATCACGATAAATTCGAAAATACCCTCTATATGTATCCCAAAAAAGGGGATACACCTGACTATAGCCACTATGACGACTACAGCACGGGCGCTGCATTGCAATTAGGTATTGATACACGCGACAGTGACCTACTCTCTTTTGCCGCACATTGGAAAGATGACGTTCACCGCGCTCAAAAAGAGAAAGGTGGCGATTGGATGCGTTATAAAGACAGAACATGGTCTTTAGCCACAGAATACCAATGGGTTGCCACCAATGATCTCGATTTAGTGGGTGCCATTAGCTATGACTGGCGTGACAGTGTTGATACCGATAAAGGGGCTGATGACAACAAGCAAACGGCTTTTAACTGGGAAATGATGGCGAAATATTCTTTAGCCAATGATGATGCAGTCCGCTTCTCCGTATCTGATCGTAGTCGCTTCCCGACGCAAAAAGAACGTTACACTACTGAAAAACCCAAAGATGGCTCAAAAGGGATTATTAACCCAGATTTAGATCCAGAACGTGCATTATCGTTCGACTTAACCTATGAAGGGCACATTACTGATAAATGGGGTTACCAAACCAGCATTTACTACAACCGTGTCAGTGATGCAATTATGGCACACACCGTTTATCGTGATGGCAAAGCATTTTTCCAAAACCAAAATAGTGGACGCATCGACTATGTAGGTCTTGATTTAGGCACGAAAGGTAACGTCACTGATTGGTTAGAACTTGGTGTAAACTATAGCTATATTCACAGTGATCCGAAAAAAATCGAACATATTGAAGGCTTACCAAAACATAAAGCCTATATGTGGATAACGTTTATTCCAGTAGAACACGTTCGCTTTACTGTTATGGAAGAAGCACAAGGTTGGACATATAACCGTATTGATGAAGATGACAAACTCGCAGGCTATGCAAAAACCGATCTACGTTTAGATTATGACTTTGGTTATGGTGTTTCTGCTAATGCCTCTGTCAATAACTTATTCGATAAGTCTTACGAGTATACACAAGGCTATATGGAAGACGGCCGTAATTACTGGTTAGGTATTGAATATAAATTCTAATTTATTTTCTATAAATTTAAGAGCTGATATTTATTTTAATATCAGCTCTTTTCGTCCCTAAAATAACCTTACTTTCCATGATAATACTCTAAATATAATTAAAATCGTAAAAAACCTTTTGCCATTTCTAATAAAGTATTCATAGTACTACTCACTATTTTTACAAAATTATCATAATTACTATTGGCTGCACTATATTTTTTTGACAGTTCATCCAAGTTAGTATTAACGCCTTTTTCAACGGTATCGAATGTTTTCTTTAATAATTCAAACTCTGTTTGTAATATATCCGACCAACCATCTGGCATGCTAAATAAATGTTCAGTTAATTTTTTAATCCCCGACACATCAAATTTAACTTCAAACGAAAAATTCATATTAGTATGATTATCTTTTATTAATGATACTCCTTTAATTTGACTAAGTAATTTTCGTACTGCATTAACTGCATTATTCACCTCAGCCTCATCTTTATAATATATCTTTTCCCCATTAATTATTCTATAAAATCGACCATCATTATCTTTAAAAAATTCCATATGAAAAGATAATGACTGCAACCTATTCATAAAAATCTTTAATGCATTAAAAAGATAAGCAGGGGATACACTTATATATCCATCTTTACTCCCAGCCTTTGTTGAC
>NZ_JAEHQE010000025.1:0-59530 GCF_016238545.1 Proteus sp. PR00208
GCGCATTATAGGGAGTTTTGTGAAGCTGGCAACACTTTTTTTGAGTTTTTTTACTGACCGTTGAATTTTCAATCAAATTGCACTTAAAGCGCCAGTTTTCTGAGCGATTCAAAACCAAAACCCGCTAAAACAGGTTTTAATAATTCGCTATTCTCATCTTCTTTTAAGCAATAAGCGAAGTTAATTTCATTTGAACCCTTTATTTTCGCTTGATTTACGACTAACCACGCAGTTCTTCGTGCAATTGCAGCGCCAGAATCGATAATTCGGGTACCATCAGGTAAAACAGAAAGAAGTTCATCAGCTAATAAAGGGAAATGAGTACAACCTAATACCACAGTATCCGGTGGCTCTTTCATTTTTAGCCAAGGTGTAAGGATTTTACGTAGCTCGTCTAAAGAAACGGCTTCACCATGAAGTTTTCTCTCAGCCAATTCCACCAGCTCTGCCGAACCTAAAGAGTGAACTTTGCAATCAGTCGCAAAGCGTTCAATAAGTTCATGGGTATAAGGACGTTTAACTGTTGCTCTTGTTGCTAATAATCCAACTACGCCATTACATGTTAATTTAGCTGCTGGTTTAATAGCAGGTACAACGCCCACAATAGGAATATCAGTAAACTTGGCACGTAAAGCAGGGAGGCTCACTGTGCTTGCTGTATTACAAGCAATAACGATGGTCGCGAGATCATGTTTTTCAGCAACCGCGCTAACTATTCGAACAACACGGTCAATAATGAAGTCTTGTGATTTCTCACCATAGGGGAAAGCTTCATTATCGAAAACATAGATATAGTGAGCATCCGGTAATTTTTCACGGATCTCACGATAAACAGATAAACCGCCAACCCCTGAATCAAAAACCAATACAGTAGGGTTAGCGGTAAGTTGTGCATCAGAAGTTGTAGCTTCCTGTGAGGAAGTATTCACGTCCTGGCGTGCGATAGCCATAAGCTGTCTCATAATCTTTATCAAACAGGTTGGCTATTCTACCACGAATTGAGAGATGTGATGTAATAGGATATGAAGCAGTTAAATCCCAAATACTCACACCACCTAAAGAAACATTCTCATAAGTCCCATAATCTTTATCTGTCCGTTGACCGATATATTGGTAAGTCACCCCCATATCGAGTTTCTCGACTTGCCAATCAAGCTGATATTTCAGTTGTTGACGAGCGCGACGATCAAGACGTTGATGCGTTTCTTTATTTCTTGCATCTATATATTGAAGGTTAAAGGTGTGATGAAAAATCCACGTATCCATTTCACCCGTAAATTCCACACCTTTAATTAAGGCCTTACCAACATTGTAGTTACGGTATGGATAACTCGATTCACCTTGGATCAAAGAATTTACATCATTACGATACGCAGTTAATCGCCACGCTAAAGGCCCCGTTAATCCTTCAAAGCCCCCTTCCCACTGTTTACTCTTTTCGGGTTGTAAGTCTGGATTACTTCCCCACTCACTATAAAGTTGCATCAGTGTCGGTGCTTTAAATGCCGTACCATAACCACCAATCACACGATAACCCTCAACAAATTCCCAACCTAGGTTAGTTTGCCAAGTCGTATGCCAGCCATATTCAGAGTGTTTGTCCGAGCGTACTGATGCTTCAGCAATAATATCGCCTAACTTTTGCTGTCCAGTTAGATACAAACCTGTATTGTCGAAGTGTTCTTTATTAGGAAATCCACTAGAGCCAGCTTTAATAGATTGACGTTGCCAATCGACACCACCACCGATACTGCCATTCCCTAATAAAAGGTGATTTCCCCACTGCACATTATATTGTTCAGAGTTGGTAAAACGGCTTCCTTTACCATAGCGACCATAACGAGGATCATAGTCATAATCTTTGGTGTAGTTATAGCTGGTATTTAAAGAAGAAGAGTAGTTATCACGATTAAATTTCACACCACCATCATAAGTACGACTAAATAATGCTCTTGTATCCGTTAACATATCGTTATAACTGTCATAATAAGCATCATAAGCCGTGCGATTATCAAAACCATAAGCGCGTGCATATAAAGAAACATCATCGTTAATATCGTGATTAACCCCTAGCCATAATGACTTGTTCATAAAGCCATCACGATCAGGTTGTGGATGTCCACCAGTATTTCCATTCGCTTCTACATCATAACCTTTGGTATAGAGATAACTGCCAGCGGCTGTTAATGTGGTTTTATCACCGACTTTTTGTTTTATCGAGCCATCATATTCTTGATAACCATGAGAACCCATTGTGGCATTAAGTGTTCCTCCTTCCGTTTTTCTTTCTGTGAGGATATTAATCACGCCACCAATCGCATCAGAACCATAAACAGAAGAACGAGGCCCTCTTATATATTCAATACGTTGAACAAGAGAAAGAGGAATTTGGCTGATATCAGAACTACCAGACACATTCGCCTGATTTAAACGCACACCATCCACTAAAATAAGAACATGACGAGATTCAGCTCCACGTACATAAATAGAGCTCATCTGCCCTATTCCACCGTTTTGCCCCACATCAATCCCTGGCATTCTGCGTAATACATCAATAACACTATTACTCTGCCAACGTTCGATTTGTTCACGTTCAACAACTGTTATCGGCGCTAAAATAGAAGAGTTAGGCTCTTGAAAGCGGTTTGCTGTCACGCTTAACGTATCACTGTTATTTGCAAACGCACCAAAACTGCCCGCCATAACACTCAAAGCCACACTGGAAATGAAAAAAACTTTTTTATTATTCATGAAAATCTGCATCCAACAGAATAAGTAGCAGGATGCCGCCAAAATTAAATAAAACGCGTATTTAATTTAAGATGCGACAGGTCTTCGGCAGGTCTTCGGACTTTAGGTTAAAGAAACAAATTTATGTCTTTAAGATAATGACTTCCCACTGCACTTATATAAGTGCTTTGCAGTGTCTTTTATTATCCTTGATCCTATTACCGCTGCGCGTCAGTTCTGGCTTTGCACCAGATTCCCTTTTAACTCCTATTAGGAGACCGAATAACTATGCTACGATTTCAAATCCACTGAGTCCAGAAATTGAACATGAAGAATACTGGACATCTTCATGAGGATCTCTACAATTTCGCTCGCTTAACTTTATTACTGCCAAAAAAAGGCGAGATACCATGCAGAATTCATTACCAACGCAAACATATCAGTCTCAACTGAATGAAAAAACACAACGTCTACAAACAATGATGGCTCCTTTTAATGCGCCTGAAGCAGAGGTTTTTTCATCACCAGAACAGCATTATCGTATGCGTGCGGAATTCCGTATCTGGCATGAAGAAGATTCTCTCTATCATATTATGTTTGACCAAGAGACTAAGCAGCGTATTCGTGTTGACCAATTTCCGGTTGCCAGCCAGCTTATTAATAAAATGATGGTTGCCTTGTTGGCAGAAATAAAAGATAAACCAACACTCAGAAAGAAACTGTTTCAGATTGATTATCTTTCTACGTTGAGTAATAAAATTATTGTTTCCCTGCTTTATCACAAGAAAATTGATGAAACTTGGCAGCAAGAAGCAATAGCATTACGCCAATCATTAATTGCTCAAGGCTTTGATGTTCAATTAATTGGTCGAGCTTATAAAACAAAAATTATGCTCGATAATGATTTTATTGATGAAGTGTTACCAGTGGCAGGTAAAGAGATGATTTATCGCCAAGTTGAAAATAGCTTCACGCAACCTAATGCACAGGTCAATATTAAAATGTTGGAATGGGCATTAAAAGCAACAGAAAATGCAAAAGGCGATCTGCTTGAACTGTATTGCGGCAACGGTAACTTTTCATTAGCGCTTGCACGTAATTTTGAGCGAGTACTGGCAACAGAAATTGCAAAACCGTCTGTTCATGCAGCCCAATACAATATTGCAATGAATCACATTGATAATGTGAAAATTATTCGCATGTCCGCAGAAGATTTTACGCAAGCAATGAATGGTGTAAGAGAATTTAAACGCTTAGAAGGGATTAATTTAAAAGATTACCAATGTGAAACCATTTTTGTTGACCCTCCTCGTAGTGGTTTAGATGAGAAAACTGTAGAATTGGTTAAAACTTACCCTAGCATTTTATACATTTCTTGTAATCCAGAAACACTGTGCGAAAATCTAGAAACTCTAATTAAAACACATAAAATCAGCAAATTAGCATTATTCGACCAATTCCCCTACACCCACCATATGGAATGTGGCGTATTATTAGAAAAAAGATAACAGCTTATTTCTCACGTTAGAATAGAAAATCTTTCAATAACGCCAATAAAAACAAAAACACCAGCAAGATAGCTTGCTGGTGTCAAAATTTCGCTGTGTTTACAACAAAGAGAGGAGTACAGGCTAGTACTGTTCTGCTCGTGATGCTTTTTCAGCTTCTTCTGCCTGTATACGTAAGCGTTGACGCTGTTTGAATTGACGATAAATCCACAATGCAACGATAACGATACAAACTGAAGAGAAGAAATTTGAACCCCATTCAGGGTTAACGGTTCTGGTGTAAGCGTTATAACCGAATAAGCCTAATAAAAAGAATGAAAAAATCAGCTTAGGCATACCATCGGTCATGGGTTGATTTAAGTAGCGCTGATATAAACAGTAAACTGCCAAAATTAAGCTGACGAGTGGGAAAACTGACCACGTCTCAATAAACGGGTTAAAAAGGCTTGAATAAGTACCATGTAAAGCGACACCAATGACTGTGGCAAGTAATAGCGTGCTTTTTTCACAGCGATTTTGTTCCATCATTTGTCTCCTTTCTGATGCGTTTTTTTCTTTATCTCTGGGTTATCTTGTAGAGGTATTTGCGTTTCTTGCTCACGTCGATACCAATAATAGGCACCTTTAGCAATCATTCGCAGTTGTATAACTAATCTTTCTTCTAATTGTTGACGCTTTTCAATATCGATATCCAGTGCTTCTGCGCCTGCACTAAATACAATAGTGACCATTGCTTCAGATTGCATTTCTGTAAAATAACGTGGCATATGGCTTTCTTGCTCAAGATAGTCTGCCAGTTCTGCAATAAAATGTTGGATCTCTCGTGCGACAGCCGCACGAAACTCAGCTGAAGTCCCTGAACGTTCACGAAGTAATAATCGAAACGCATTAGGATTATTACCAATGAATTCCATAAAAGTTGCTACTGATGTTCTGATAACACTGCCACCTTTCGCAATGCGTTGACGTGCTTGGCGCATTAGTTGACGTAACATCAATCCACTTTCATCAACCATGGTGAGCCCAAGTTCATCCACATCTTTAAAATGACGATAAAATGAGGTGGGTGCAATACCAGCTTCTCTAGCCACTTCTCGTAAACTTAGACTTGTAAAGCTACGCTCGGCACTGAGTTGGCTAAAAGCAGCTTCAATTAAAGAGCGACGGGTTTTTTCTTTTTGTTTAGCTCTGATGCCAATATTATTACTCACAGAAATCCTGATAATCCTAATTTGGTTTATACCCAATATATCAAACTTTGTTAAAAAAGCAGTGCGTACAATCATCTCTCAAGACACATTCTCATAAAAACTCAACAAAGTGTGACTAATGCCCTTAATGTCAGTTGGGCTATTATTCATTCTAATGTTAATATAGCGTTGTCGGTTTGTATAAAACAGGTCTTTTCCTATGCAACATTCTCATTTCGATGCAATTGTGATCGGTTCAGGTCCTGGTGGTGAAGGCGCGGCCATGGGGCTTGTTAAACAAGGAAAGCGCGTCGCAGTTATAGAACGTTATAACAAAGTCGGTGGGGGCTGTACTCACTGGGGAACCATTCCTTCAAAAGCCCTACGTCACGCAGTAAGTCGTATCATAGAATTTAATCAAAATCCGCTTTACAGTGACCAATCTCGCCTTATTAACTCCTCTTTCTCTCAAATACTTCGTCAAGCCAGTACCGTAATTAGTCAGCAGACTAAAATGCGTCAAGGTTTTTACGAGCGTAATAATTGTACGATGTATTCGGGTGAAGCTGCATTTATTGACGAGCACAGGATCAGCGTGCGTTATCCTGATGGTACGTGCGATATTCTTTCAGCTGATAGTTTTATTATTGCAACAGGCTCACGTCCTTATTGCCCGCCAGATGTCGATTTCTCTCATTCTCGTATTTATAACAGTGACACTATTCTCGATTTAGAGCATGAGCCTCACCATGTCATTATTTATGGTGCTGGTGTCATTGGTTGTGAATATGCCTCTATTTTTAGAGGATTAAGAGTAAAAGTAGACTTAATTAATACTCGTGATCACCTATTGTCTTTCCTTGATCAAGAGATGTCTGATGCACTTTCTTATCACTTCTGGAATAACGGTATTGTTATTCGTCATAATGAAGAATATGAAAGCATTGAAGGTGTCGATGATGGTGTTATTGTTCATCTAAAATCAGGTAAAAAAGTCAAAGCAGATTGCCTACTTTATGCGAATGGTCGAACAGGAAATACTGACACACTGGGCTTAGAAAACGTGGGTATTAAAACAGATAGTCGTGGACAAGTTTCTGTTAATGCTCATTACCAAACCAGTTGTGAACACATTTATGCCGTCGGTGATGTAATTGGTTATCCAAGTCTAGCTTCTGCCGCCTATGATCAAGGTCGAATTGCTGCTTTGGCAATTACCACTGGAAAATCAGAAACACATTTAATCGAAGATATTCCAACTGGGATCTATACCATTCCTGAAATTAGTTCTGTTGGTAAAACAGAGCAACAACTCACTGCAATGAAAATTCCTTATGAGGTGGGACGTTCTCAATTTAAACATCTGGCAAGAGCACAAATTGCAGGTATGAATGTAGGGAGTTTGAAAATTCTCTTCCACCGTGAAACCAAGCAAATTTTAGGTATTCACTGCTTCGGTGAGCGTGCCGCTGAAATTATTCATATCGGTCAAGCGATTATGGAGCAAAAAGGTGAAGGCAATACTATCGAGTATTTCGTTAATACTACCTTCAACTATCCAACAATGGCAGAAGCCTATCGTGTTGCCGCACTTAATGGTTTAAACCGCTTATTTTAATGCACTCTGTTTTTCTGCATAAAATGCGATCATATGTTCACGGATTGTCTCTGCTAACTGTTCATAACGATTACGCAAAGGCGATCCGGGACGATAAACCAAAATAATAGAACGTGATGGATTGGGATCAGTACATTCTAGATAACAAACCCCATCACGTTTTTGTTCTTGAGGTACCGATAAATCAGGTAATAAGGTTATTCCACTACCAGCAGCGACCATATTACGCAGAGTCTCTAAACTCGTTGCTCTAAAATGAGTATCTTCTTTTGCACCTGCTTGGAAGCAGAACCCTAACGCTTGATCGCGTAAACAGTGCCCATCTTCTAACATTAATAAGCGTTGACCCGCTAAGTCGCCCATCGGCACAGATCCACGCTCATTCCACGGGTGTCCTTCATAAATTGCTAATTTCATTGGCTCTTCAAATAGGGGCACTTCAATAAACGGCGCACTCTCTTTTACCATTGCTAAAATAGCACAATCGAGTTTTCCGCTATCTAATTGAGCTAATAAGCTATGAGTTTGTGCTTCATGAAGATACATCTCTAACTTAGGGTAGTTTTTATGTAATTCAGGAATGATATGAGGCAATAAATAAGGGCCAACAGTAGGGATAAGCCCAATATGTAAAGGCCCTGCCATACTTTCGCCTTGCAATGAAGCCATTTCTTGTAGCACTTTGACTTCACGTAAAACGGTTTTCGCTTGATCCACCAGCAACAAACCTTGTTGAGTAAACAGAACCTTACGGCTAGTTCTTTCAAGCAACATCACACCAAGTTCATCTTCAAGTTTACGAATTTGACCACTTAATGTTGGCTGACTCACATGGCAAGAATCTGCCGCACGACGAAAATGTTTATGCTCAGCTAGAGCCACCAGATATTCCAAGTCACGGATATTCATTGCAGATCCCACATTTATTGCTGATAGTTAATGTCTATAGATAATATAGTAACTGATAAATTTTTCTATCAGTCGAATGTTATTCTGCCTCTCTTTTTCGATATTATCGGCAATTTAAAATAAAAGAACAGAGTGAGATCCACCCTGTTCTTTTTGAATAACAGTAAGTTGTCTTAGGTAAACGCTTTGCTTATTTATCCATATTTAAGACTTCTTTGGCTTTTACTATCGCATAAGCGACCTGTTTTTGAGAAACGCCCCCTTTTGCAAGACGTTTATCTAAACAAGATTGAAGCGATAAAATATCGTACACATCAATCATAATTTTACTATTAAACATCTGTAATTCAGAAAGAGGGAGCTCTTCAATCGCTTTACCTTGCTCAATGGCGCAAACCACCACTTCACCTACAATATGGTGAGCTTCACGAAATGGCACACCTTTCGCAACAAGATAATCGGCCAATTCAGTGGCATTAGCATAACCTTGCTTCGCGGCTTCTTCACAACGAGGGCGACGGATTTGGATCCCATCAAGAACAAGCGTTGCCATATGCAAACAATCAGACCATGTATCGATAGCGTCAAACAGCCCTTCTTTATCTTCTTGCATATCTTTATTGTAAGCGAGAGGCAGACCTTTTAAGGTCATCATCATGCCAGTTAATGCACCTTGCACTCGTCCACATTTTCCACGGATAAGCTCAAGTGCATCTGGGTTTTTCTTTTGTGGCATTAATGATGAGCCAGAAGTTACCTTGTCTGATAATTCAATAAAACCCGCTTCACCACTATTAAAGAAAATAAGATCTTCTGCAAAACGCGATAAATGCACCATACCAATGGCCGCAGAAGATAATAGCTCTAAGACATGATCACGATCGGAGACACTGTCTAGACTATTGTTGGTTGCACTCGCAAAACCCAGCCATCCAGCTAATTGTTCACGATCGATATCATAAGCCGTACCTGCCAGCGCACCACATCCTAATGGGCTGACATCTAAACGCTTCAACGCATCAGCTAAACGGCTTTCATCTCTAGCTAGCATTTCATTGTATGCTAAACACCAATGTGCAAAAGTCACCGGCTGAGCACGCTGTAAATGGGTGTAACCTGGCATCACCGAATTTTGATTTTGTTCTGCGGTGATAACTAAGGCTTTTTGTAGCTCAACAATGGCTTGGCGTAGATGAATAACTTCTTCTTTACACCATAATTTTAAGTCTGTTGCGACCTGATCATTACGGCTACGACCCGTATGTAATTTTTTACCTAAATCACCCACTTTGGCAATAAGCTTACTTTCAACCCAGCTATGAATATCTTCCGCATCACTCTGCAAAATAGACTGCGGGTTTGCTGTTACTTCTTCTGATAATTCATTTAAAGCTTGCTCAAGTTGAGCTTGTTCATCTTGCGACAATACGCCAACTGTGACTAACGCTTTAGACCAAGCTACTGAGCCAAAGATATCCTGTTGTGCCAGTCGAAAATCAAACCGCAGTGAATCATTGAATTGTTTAAACCGTTGATCAGCTTCCTGACTAAAACGTCCACCCCAGAGTGCCATAATCGCTTCCTGTATTTATTCTGTGTAATAAAAGAGTGAGAGTGATGCCTTATATAGATATATAGCATCACTCTATTGTTTAACCTTATTTCTTACTCAATGCACGGATACGTGATGGTAAGGAATATAAACGGATAAACCCTTCAGCATGGCTGTGATCGTAAACTTCATCTTCACCAAAGGTTGCAAACTCTTCAGAATACAGACTGTTATCTGATTTCTTCTGAATAGCATTAACATGACCTTTATACAGCTCTAATACCACTTCACCATTCACATCTTTTGCCAGTGACTCTGCCGCCGCTTGCAGTGAAGCGCGAATTGGCGTGAACCAACGACCATCATAAGCCACATAAGACATCTCTAAGCCCAGCTGTTGACGCCATTTAAAAGCATCTCTATCGAGTACAAGTTGCTCAACACCACGCAGAGCCGCCATCATGATAGTGCCCCCCGGAGTTTCATAGCAGCCACGAGATTTCATTCCCACTAAACGGTTTTCAACAATATCAATACGACCGATACCATGTTTAACGCCTAATGCATTTAAGGTATCTAAACATTCAAAAGGTGATTGTGTTTTACCATTTACGGCAACGACTTCCCCCGCTTTTACGGTGACAGTAACGAGTTCTGGTGTTTCTGGTGCTTTCTTCGGATCAACCGTCCATGCCCAACAGTCTTCGTTTGAGGCATTCCACGGACTTTCTAATACACCACCTTCTGTTGAGATATGCCATGCGTTTTCGTCACGGCTATAAATTTTCTCAAGCGTTGCTGTGGTTGGGATATTACGAACTTTCAGATAATCCAGTAATGCTTCACGAGAACGTAAATCCCACTCTCTCCAAGGCGCGACCACTTTAAGTTGTGGAGCAAGTGCCGCATAAGTACTTTCGAAACGAACCTGATCGTTACCTTTACCTGTTGCACCATGAGCAACTGCATCGGCACCGAGTTTTAAGGCTAGTTCAACTTGCGCTTTAGCGATAACAGGACGTGCCATTGAAGTACCTAATAAGTAGCTACCTTCATATAACGCACCCGTTTTTAATACTGGGTAAACATAGTCTTTGATAAATTCTTCGCGTAAATCGACAATATGACACTCAGAAGCACCTGATGCTAAGGCCTTTTGTTCCACACCCACTAAATCATCACGGCTTTGACCCACATCCGCGACAAAAGCGACAACTTCACAGTTATCATAATGTTCTTTTAGCCAAGGAATGATTGCCGAAGTATCCAATCCGCCAGAGTACGCCAATACGATTTTTTTTATACCTTTAGTCATAGTGATAACCTTCAATTCCTAATTTGTTTAAATTCTGCCAACTATCAAATAGCGATAAGGTTTCTAGAAAGATTTTTAAGCTAAAATACGGGTTCCGACTGCAACACCATTAAACAGAGCCGTTAGTTTTTCAGCATGGCGCCAACTTGCAATTTCAACTGGTCGTCCTAACGTTTTAGCCGCTTCCAATGCTGCGTTTACTTTCACTATCATGCCGTCAGTGATAATGCCTTGGTCGATTAATGTCTGTGCTTTTTCTGCTGACATCTCGGCTATCTTCTGGCCTTTACCATCTAAAATGCCACTGACGTCTGAAAGCAACACTAAATCAGCACCTAACGTTTCAGCGATAGCGGTTGCCGCTTGGTCAGCATTCACATTCATCAGTTCACCTTTTTCAGTCATACCGATAGAACTGATAATAGGTAGATAGCCAGCACCCAATAATAAATTGAGTAAATCAGGAGAGCCGGGATTTGCATTTCCTACATGGCCTAGCTCTTCATTGATTTGAGTGACTTTAGCTAATTGTCCATCACCCAAAGAAAGCCCCACACCATTAAGCCCAAACTGAGTTGCCCACGATAACAAGGTTTTATTGGCACTTCCGGCAAGTGCCCCTGTGATGATGTCTATCTGATCAGCCGGTGTGACACGAAGCCCCTGCTTTTTCACCACAGGCAATTGCAATTTACCCATCAACTCATCCACCAAACAGCCACCACCATGTACGATGACTAAGGGGCGAGAATGTGTTGAACGATACTGTTGTAATGCAGTGAAAAACCGCGTTAACGCTTCTTCATTATCAAGGAGCACACCACCCAGTTTGATAATTAATGGTTCCATGAAACTTCCCTACTCATTATTTAAATAAGTGATTCGGTTTCAGCGAAACCAAACCGAATGTTCATACATTGCACCGCTTGTGCAGCAGCCCCTTTCAACAAGTTATCTTCAACACCGACCACAATCAGATGTTCACCTTGTTGAGCAAAGCCGATATCACAGAATGCGGTTCCTACAACGGCTTTTAATGCAGGTAACCCTTTTTCATAAACACGCACTAATGGTTTATCTTGATAAGCATCTTCAAAGACTTGTCTTACATCCTCTTGTGTCACACCCACTTTTAACTTACAGGTGATAGTGGCTAAGATCCCTCTGGCAAAATTACCCAGATGAGGTGTAAAAATGACATCAATACCCAAATGTGTTGCAATTTCAGGTTGATGGCGATGCGTAAACACGCCATAAGGTTGCAAGCTCACTTCGCAAAAGCTACTGGTTAAAGAGGCTTTTCTACCAGCACCACTCACACCGCTGGTAGCATTAATCACTGGCCACTGTGCTGTATCTAAAAGTCCCGCTTCCACAAGCGGTTTTAGAGACAACTGAGACACCGTTGGATAACAACCCGGCACTGCAATTAATTGAGCCTTACTAATAATGTCGGCATTCCATTCAGCTAACCCATAAACTGCCTGTGATAACCAATCAGTATTCTTATGCTCGAATCCATAGTATTGTTGATAAAAATGCTTGTTTTGTACTCGATAGGCGCCAGATAAGTCGAACACCACGCAACCTTGCTCTAGAAAAATAGGGGCAATGTCATGGCTGACTTCATGTGCTGTTGCTAAAAAAACGATATCAATATTTTCAACGGCTTTAGCCACATCAACCATCGGCTCTAGTGGGAGATCTACTAAACCACGATATTGTGGATGAAGTTCAGAAAAGCACTTTCCTGCATCTGCACTTTGAGCTGATACCATCAGTCTGCTCAAATTCACATGAGGATGCTGCTGAAGATAGGCGGCTAATTCAGCGCCAGTGTAACCACTTGCTCCTACAATCAGAGTATTTAACATGTCATTCTTACCTTGTACTATGAACACAAACCGATTAATGTATTTTTATTCAAAAAAAGTGCATGAATATTGATACTATTATGAAGAAAGGCTGTCAACAGTGAATATTAAATTACCTACATTTATTGAGATTTATCGTCAATTAATTGCAACTCCCTCTATCAGTGCAACAGATGCTAAAAACGATCAAAGCAACGAAGCATTGATTAACCTGCTTGCTAATTGGTTGGAAACATTAGGTTTTTCAATTGAAATTCAACCTGTACCCGAAACGCGAGGAAAATTTAACCTTCTCGCAACATTAGGGATGGGGAAAGGCGGATTATTACTCTGTGGTCATACTGACACTGTGCCGTTTGATGAAGGCCGTTGGACGCAAGATCCTTTTACGCTGACAGAAAAAGAAAATAAGTTATACGGTTTAGGTACAGCGGATATGAAAGGCTTTTTTGCCTTTATTCTTGACGCATTACGTGACGTGGATACTAAAACACTAACGCATCCACTTTATATACTTGCTACCGCTGATGAAGAAACCTCTATGGCAGGGGCGCGTTATTTTGCTGCTAATACAGCAATCCGCCCTGATTTTGCCATTATTGGCGAACCTACATCGTTAAAACCTATTCGTGCTCATAAAGGGCATTTATCAAATGCAATACGCATTACTGGGCAATCAGGACACTCTAGTGATCCAGAAAAAGGAGTGAATGCGATAGAACTGATGCATGAGTCTATTACTCACCTTAGTACACTGCGCGATACGTTAAAAACTCGCTATAACAACCCTGCGTTTGTTATCCCTTATCCAACAATGAACTTTGGTTATATTAATGGCGGTGATGCAGCAAATAGAATTTGTGCTTGCTGTGAATTACATATGGATATTCGCCCATTACCGGGATTAACACTGCAAGACTTGGATGATTTACTTCACGAAACATTAGCACCAGTCAAAGCACGTTGGCCGGGTCGTTTAAGTGTTGAGGCATTACACGATCCTATTCCGGGTTATGAGTGCCCAACCGATCATAAAATGGTTGCCGTGATCGAAAAACTATTGGGTGAGAAAGCGCAAACTGTAAATTACTGTACTGAAGCGCCGTTTATTCAAGATCTCTGCCCTACCTTAGTTTTAGGCCCAGGTTCTATTGAGCAAGCACATCAACCTGATGAATTTATTGATATGGCATTTATTGAGCCGACGCGTGAATTAATGGGGCAATTAATTGAAAACTTCTGTTTAACAGAGAAAGCCCAATAATAATAAAATAACCCTATCGATTTATTTTGATAGGGTTATTTACCTTCAATCTGACTTAATAACTAGCGTAACCAATTAGTTTTCGCGAGTTGAACAATCTCATCACCGCGACCATTAATAATCGCTTTCATCATATACAAGCTAAACCCTTTCGCCTGTTCGAATTTAATTTCGGGGGGCATTGAAAGCTCTTGTTTTGCGGTTACCACATCCACAATCACAGGGCCATCATGTTCAAAAGCTTCTTTCAGTGCATTATCCAGATCTTCACCTTTCTCAACGCGAATACCTTTGATACCAGATGCATTAGCAATAGCCGCGAAATCTGGATTATGTAAATCCGTACCATCGGTTAAATAGCCACCCGCTTTCATCTCCATCGCGACAAAACCTAATACACTGTTATTAAAAATAAT
Source organism: Proteus sp. PR00208 (assembly GCF_016238545.1). NCBI lineage: Bacteria > Pseudomonadati > Pseudomonadota > Gammaproteobacteria > Enterobacterales > Morganellaceae > Proteus > Proteus sp. PR00208. The sequence goes on from NZ_JAEHQE010000025.1 coordinate 14,377, forward strand.
CACTTTTACAGGCAAATTCATTTGAGCTAATGAGATAAAATCCCCCATTAACATGGTAAATCCACCATCACCACACATTGCCACAACTTGACGCTTTCTATCTAACGCCTGTGCACCAATGGCTTGAGCCATCGCATTTGCCATAGAGCCGTGATTAAACGAGCCCAGTAAACGACGTTTGCCATTCATACCCACATAACGTGCCGCCCATACCGTTGGTGTACCTACGTCACAAGTAAAAATAGCATCATCATTTGCCAATTCACTTAATCGACGAGCCAGATATTGTGGATGAATAAGCTCACGTTCACTCGGTTGTGCAAGTGCATCCAGATCTTCTCGTGCTTTAGCATAATGTTTCAGTGAAGCATCAAGATGAGTGGTATCTGTTTTCTCTTTTAAACGAGGCTGTATCGCATTGAGTGTGGCTTTAATATCGCCAATCATCGCCATATCGACATGGCAATGCGAACCAAGGCTACTTGGATTAATATCAATTTGAATAATATTGGCTTTTGATGGATAAAATGCACGATAAGGGAATTGCGTACCTAATAACACTAACGTATCGGCATTTTCCATCGCATGATAACCCGATGAAAAACCAATTAATCCTGTCATTCCTACACTATAGGGATTTTTCCACTCAATGTACTCTTTCCCTCGCAATGCGTGTACAACAGGGGCTTTTAATGTTTGAGCTAGTTTAATCACTTCGTCGCGAGCTTGAGCACATCCAGCACCGCACATTAAAGTGATATTTTTTGCATTATTTAGCGCATCGGATAATTTTTCAATTTCGAAACGATTTGGCATGATGAGTGGAGATTGCAACGGATACCAGTTTTCATGCGCATCTTCTGGGGCTGGTTTTAGTGCAACATCTCCCGGTAAAACAACAACAGCGACTCCTTTTTTCAAAATAGCGGTTCGCATTGCAATGGCAAGCACTTGAGGGATCTGCTCTGGGTTTGAGACTAATTCACAATAATGGCTACATTCGCGAAAAAGTTCTTGAGGATGTGTTTCTTGAAAGTAATTACTACCAATTTCAGCAGAAGGAATATGCGCAGCAATGGCTAACACTGGAACATGATTACGATGGCAATCAAAAAGCCCATTGATAAGATGTAAATTTCCTGGTCCACAAGAGCCAGCGCAAACCGCTAATTGACCATTAACTGCTGCTTCTGCTCCTGCGGCAAAAGCCGCGACTTCTTCATGACGGGTTCCCATCCATTCAATCGTTCCCATCTTTCGCAAGCTATCACTTAATCCATTGAGAGAATCGCCTGTCACGCCCCAAATACGTTTCACACCTGCATTATGGAGTACTTTAGCAATATAAGTTGCAACTGTTTGCTTACTCATGGTGATGTCTTTCCTCAGTTTTGGGTGAATTACGCCTCTGCGAGCTACACTTATCTCCTTCCCATATTCTGTTTCTCTTCCTCATCAGCTTGCAGAGAAAATTATCTTACTAACTAAAATATAAAGAATAACACCAATCACTATAATGTCACTGTGGGGATAAAATCAGCCCTCAAAAATACAAAAAATAAAATATCACTTCCAAATACATTCATTAAATTTATAATAACCGCATCAAATAAGAATACATCTCATTAATAACATATTATTCTTTATTAAATTATAGACAATACTTTCTTATAGTATTATTTTAATAATTAAAATAATTTTTAATTATGATTTTTCTCTTCACATTTTTATTAACAATTAAGCTGACTCATTTCAGCCTTACTCACTGTCTTTATTAAAAAATTTAACTTTCTCCTATTTGTTAATAAATTTATCACCATTGTATTATTTCATGCACCATGAAAAAGAGGTATGAAATAAACATGACATTGGTCACGCTACCTTTTGCTTTTTGTCCTCTAGAATAAAGCCTGATTATTTTTCAACGGAGATTAACGGATGGACAAAAGTAGAAGTCCGATAAAGGTTTTCTTTATTAGTATTCTTGCAGTCCTTTTCTTAATTTTTATTTCACAATATGTCATTGGTAAAAAAGAAATTAAGATTGGCATTGCGGTAATACCTATTTTACCAATGCTATTTGCTGTAATTATTGGTATGTGTATATCTGCTGGATTTACCCGTAAAAAAATTAAAGTATGGGGTAAATTATTCACAGAAAAAGAAGAAGGCTTCTGCGGTAAAATGGTAGGTTTCAGCCTACTTATTTTAGGTACGCAATATGCGGGAATGATTGTTCCTAATATTAAAATGATTTTAAGTGTCGGTATTCCTTTATTTGTTCAGGAACTCGGTAACTTATTGCCAGTATTAATTGCGGTACCATTAGCCATTAAATTTGGATTTGGTCGTCGTGCAATTGGTGCTTGTTCATCTATTAGCCGTGAACCGTCTATCGCTGTTATCCAAGGTAAATTTGGTACAGGCTCTCAAGAATATATTGGTGTATTAGCCATTTATTTATGTGGTTCTGTTATCGGTACTTTATGGTTTAGCGTATTAGGTAGTATTGCTCCACTAACTGGATTACATCCACTTGCTCTTGCAGCAGGCTCTGGTGTGGGTTCTGGTTCAATGTTAAGTGCTGCATCAGGCGCATTAATTAATGGTCTTGATGAAGCATTAGCACAGCAAGTATTAAGTGTTGCCGCTGCATCTAATTTATTATCTTCCGCATTAGGCGCACTGTCATTAACCTATTTAGGTTTACCTCTTTCAGAAAAAATTTATAAAATTTTCACCAGAGGCAAAACTGCATGAAAAATATAATTATTGATATGAAGTTTGTATTCGTTGCTATTTTACTGGCAATGTTTACTCAAACATTAACATCAGGGATCGCTCTTTATGCAATGTGGGATAGCTTTATTGCTATGTCATTAGTGGTATTTATTTCACTCGTTGCAAAACATTATTTACCTTCATCTTTACCCACATTTGCTTATGCAACAATTATCGGGATCCTTATTTGTTTACCCGAAACTCCGGTAAGAGATTTCTTTATTAGTTCTATTGGTAAAGTTTCTTTCTTATCTTGTTGTGTTCCTTTATTAGCATTTGCGGGTTTATCTGTTGGTGGTCAATTAGAAGAACTTAAGAAAATGTCATGGAAAGTTATTCTTATTTTCATGATTGTTTCAACTTGTTGTTTCTTTGGAGCATCAATCGTCGCGCAAATTGGATTTAGTATCCAGGGAGTTATCTAATGAATAATATTTATAATGTCAGTGAAAAACTCTTTCAATTAAATGACTTTAGTAAAAAAACACGACAAGACCTGCACAAAATACCTGAGCTATCAGGTGAAGAATATAAAACATCTAAATACTGTCGTGAATTAATGGAAAGTTTTGGTTATAAAATTAAAACTTTTGATGGATATACTGGTTTCACAGCAGACTTAATTGTTAATTCTGAATTTCCATTAATTGCTATCCGTGCTGATATGGACGGACTAGAAATGCCAGACTTAACCAATAATGAACACAGTTCAGTTCACCAAGGTTGTGCACATAACTGTGGCCACGATACCCATATGACCATGGCATTAACCAGTGCTAAGTATCTTGCCGAAAATAAAGAAGAGATGACGTCAAATGTCCGCTTTATTTTCCAAATGGCGGAAGAAGATATGCGTGTACCTGGCGCTGAAAAAATGGTGGAAATGGGTTGTATGGAAGGCGTTGATGAAACATACGCACTTCATAATGATGCCGCTATCGAAACAGGTTGTGTTCGCTTTAATGATGGTGTGATGTCGTCTTATGGTTCAGCATGGACATTAGATGTTTATGGTGTTTCTGCACATGGTTCAACACCACACAAAGGGTTAGATGCCATTCGTGAAGCAACGCGCTTAATTGACTATATGGATTATGTTGTTGCGAAAAAGACAGATCCATTTAGCCCTGCGGTATTTGGTTGTGGCATGATCAATGGGGGAACAATCCCTAATGCATTAGCTGATCACGTACAAGCGCGCGGTACTATCCGTTCTATGGATGAAAATACCGATCAAATACTGAAAGCCAGCTTCGACGAAATTGTTGCCCGCAGTACGGCTGGTGGATTTAAAACCACATTAAGCTATAGTGGATACCCAGCTGTTGTGAATCATCCAACTGCACATCAGCGTTTATTAGATGCGATGCGTAAATTCTTACCAGAAGAGAATATTGAATCAAACGGTAAGCCAATGACAGGCAGTGAAGACTTTAGCTATATGGTTAATGCCACAAAAGGTAAGGTCGGTGCCATGTTCTTCTTAGGAAGTGGTAACCAAGCGAAAGGGATTAATAATTACCTTCACGCCAATCCTTATTTTGTCGATGATGATTGTTTATTAGTGGGTGCTCAGATTTTTGTGAATATTCTGACTCGCTAATCTTTCTCTTGTTCTGCCTAAGCCCGTTATTGCCCCCGCAAAACGGGCTTTATTATTACTTTTATTCTGTCGCGATATTATTAATATTCACAGAACGCAAATCAGGCAATCCCTGATAGACCTCTTTACTGTGCCATTGTGTTTCCCACTGCTCTGGCATCTGAATAATATTTCTATCAATATGGGGGGCATAGAGAGAAATAAACTCATGCATATAATCTTTCATATGGGTATGTTTACTGACACAAATATGGGTATAACTCGGTTGCACTAAATGATCGATATTAATACATTTTAGTGCGCCACCATCTTCTGTCTCATCATATGAAGCAGCTGCAATAACGCCGATACCTAAATGTCGCTTAACATAGTATTTAATAATCTCTGTATCCGTCGCAGTTAACGCCACATTAGGCTTAAGATTATTTTTATAAAATACCTTGTCTAATTTAGATCCTCTTGTAAAACCAAAAACATAAGTAATCAGTGGATACTCCGCCATCTGCTCGATGGTAACCAGCTCATCGTCTTTCAATAAAGCAAGAGGGTGGTCATAAGGGACTAATAAACTACGAGTCCAGCGGTAACAAGGCAGTGTAATTAGATCTTCATAAAGGTGCATAGATTCTGTGGCAATCGCAAAATCCACATCACCATTTTTAACCATTTCCGCTAATTGAGCTGGTGCGCCTTGATGAAAATGTAGAGAAATATTGGGGTAATAGCGACGAAAGTGATCAATCACATTCGGCAATGAATAACGAATTTGCGTATGCGTTGTCGCAATATGTAAATCGACTTTTTTATTACGATCTTCTTCCGCCACAATGCTTTTGATTCGGTCAACTTGCCCAAGAATATCACAAGCAATTTTATGGACTTCTTTACCCATCGGGCTTAATGCTAATAAGTTATTATTTTTACGAACAAACAGCGATACACTTAATTCATCTTCTAATATCTTTAGTTGCTTGCTGATTGTCGGTTGTGAGGTATAAAGTTTTTCAGCCGCATTAGTAATGTTGAAATTATTTTTCACGACTTCAACAAAGCTTTTCAGTTGATTAATGTTCATAGAGGTACCTGGGTTAATTTGCACAAATGCGCGGTTAATTATTAAATTTATAAGTTGTTATTCTAAATATGGGGAATGACGAGGCTATCTTTAATATCTCTGCCATGATATCCCGTCATACTATCTTGATGTAATCAATAATAAGAATAGCGAGATCTATTCTATTATCCACATTTTCATCTTCACTATTCGAAAGAATAATAAAGTAAAATAAGGCGTTATTATTTTCTATTTACCTTTCGGTATTTGTATTATGCATAATGCTCATATAAATGCGTTAGCCTGTATCAAAAAACACAACAAATTAGATTAACCAATTGTTATTTATGATAAAAATCGATCTTATTTTTTGATTTTTCTTTTCGATATTTTAAGTTTACTTAACGTAAATTTAAAACCTCTCACACTACAAATTTTACACAAAAGCAGAATTACGTTATGATAACGATCACATTTTAATACTAGAGGCTATGTTTTGTTATATCAAAACGACAAAGAAAACTTCCTAAAATCTTATTTAATCTCATCTATACTTAATAAATATTCTCTTATCTATTAGCTTAATACCACTATTTAAAATAGGTAGAAGTAAGCTGTTTTTTAGTGAATTTTTATTACTCACTCTTCTCGCTATCAAATAGTCACTTCATTTCTTTTAATTAATTGAATAACAAGAAATTACGAATACCTTAATAAAAGGTCACTTAATATGAAAATGAAGAAGAAAAGAAACAAACCATTACAAATCAATGATATAACAATTATTGATGATAGTAAGCTGAAAAAAGCCATTACCGCCGCGGCATTAGGTAATGCCATGGAATGGTTCGACTTCGGTGTCTACGGCTTTCTCGCTTATGTTTTAGGTCAAGTGTTTTTCCCTGGCGCATCTCCAGGTGTGCAGATGATTGCAGCCCTTGCCACATTCTCTGTACCTTTCCTTGTAAGACCATTAGGTGGCATTGTGTTTGGGATGCTAGGGGATAAATTTGGTCGTCAGAAAGTGTTATCTGTCACCATCATTATTATGGCGCTCAGTACGTTTGCCATTGGTCTGATCCCTGCTTATGAAACTATTGGGATCTGGGCTCCCGTTTTATTATTACTCGCTAAATTAGCACAAGGTTTCTCCATTGGTGGTGAATATTCAGGAGCGGCGATTTTCGTTGCTGAATACTCACCAGACCGTAAACGTGGATTTATGGGAAGCTGGTTAGACTTTGGTTCTATTGCTGGTTTTGTTATGGGTGCAGGTGTTGTTGTACTTATTTCTACTATCCTTGGAGAAACAGCATTCCATGAGTGGGGATGGCGTATCCCGTTCTTCTTAGCATTACCATTAGGTCTTATTGGTTTGTATTTACGTCATGCTTTAGAAGAAACGCCTGCATTCCAACAGCATGTTGATGAAATGAACAGCGATGACCGTAAATCTATCGAAAATCCACCGCGTGTTTCATTACGTGAAATCGCCTCAAAATATTGGAAAAGTTTGACCGTCTGCGTGGGTTTAGTGATTGCCACTAACGTCACCTACTATATGTTATTAACGTATATGCCGAGTTATTTATCCCATAACTTAAACTATTCGGCAGATCACGGTGTTTTGATTATTATCGCGATTATGATAGGGATGTTATTTGTACAGCCTGTGATCGGCTTACTCAGTGATAAAATTGGCCGTAAACCGTTTGTTATCGGTGGTAGTATTGGGTTGTTTATTCTTGCTTACCCTGCGTTTATGATGATTAACAGTGATGAAATCGGTTTAATTTTCTTAGGATTATTAATTCTTGCGGTTCTACTCAACTGTTTTACTGGGGTAATGGCGTCTATTTTACCTGCCATATTCCCAACACATATTCGTTATAGTGCATTAGCTATTGCATTTAATATTTCTGTATTAGTGGCAGGTGCAACACCAACGGCAGCGGCATGGTTAGTTGAAGCAACTGGTGACTTATATATGCCTGCTTATTATCTGATGATTGTTGCCGTTGTCGGTTTGATCACAGGGATTAAGATGATTGAAACCGCAAATAAACCTTTACGAGGTGCAACACCTGCGGCATCAGATAGATCAGAGGCAAAAGAAATTCTGTCTGAGCATTATGATAATATCGAGCAACGTGTTGAAGATATTGAAGCTGAAATTGAGGCATTACAGAAAAAACGCCAAGCGCTTATCGATCAACATCCTAAATTAGATTAAGAGAGGTCACATGCACCCGTCTTCTGTTCATTTGGTCTGGTTTCGTAATGATTTAAGAGTGACGGATAACAAAGCACTCTTTAACGCTTGCCAAGATAAACAAGCACAGGTGCATGCTCTTTTCACCGTAACGCCTGAACAATGGAAAGCCCACAATATGGCTTTGTCATGTCAGGCGTTCATTCATAATGCTTTGCTGGATCTTTCAATATCACTGGCAAAACTCAATATTCCACTGACAATCGTGATTAGCGATACTTATTCAAATGCAGCCGATAAAGTGGCTGAGTATTGCCAACAGCATCAAGCCACCGCCCTTTTTTTCAATCACCAATATGCCTTTAATGAACAACGCCGTGATGAAAAAGTCACTGAGTTACTGAAGAATAAGACAACCGTTTATGCTTATCATGACAATGTGTTTATTCCACCAGGTAATGTAGTCACCCAACAAGGGGAGATGTATAAGGTTTTTACTCCCTTTAGAAATGCATTCCTTCGGCTCTTTTTTTCACAAAATAACGCTTCGTTACCTATCCCAGAGATCAGGACACATCAAAAAGCGGTATCACCTTTAAAAGCTCCGCTATTTTCACTTGAAAATACAAGCTTGTCCTCTTTTATCTCTACTGAAGAAGAGGCACTTAAACGCTTAAAGCAATTCTGTTATGAAAGCGTCCCACATTATGCAAAATGGCGAGACATTCCCGCAGTTGATGGTACAAGTCGATTATCCCCCTATCTTTCGATTGGATTACTGTCTATTCGACAATGTTTTAATCGCCTTTATCAAACTGAACCTGATTTCTTAGAAAACAGCACATCAGGTGCATTTGTTTGGTTTAATGAACTTGTTTGGCGAGAGTTTTACCAACACTTAATTGTGGCAAATCCCAATTTATGCAAACACATTGCTTTTCAGCTTTGGACAGAAAAAATCAATTGGCGTAATAATCAAGATGAATTTAATGCTTGGACTCAAGGCTCAACGGGTTTCCCTATTATTGATGCTGCGATGCGACAGCTTAACCAAACAGGTTGGATGCATAACCGCTTACGTATGCTCACGGCGAGCTTTCTTATCAAAGACTTGTTAATTGATTGGCGTTGGGGTGAGCGTTATTTTATGTCACAACTGATTGATGGTGATTTCGCATCAAATAATGGGGGTTGGCAGTGGGCCGCATCAACAGGAACTGATGCCGTACCTTATTTTCGAATTTTTAATCCTACCACTCAAGGTCGTAAGTTCGATCCTGATGGTGAATTTATCCGCCATTGGCTTCCTGAACTCGCCAATGTGCCGAGTCGATATATTCATACGCCTCACGAATGGGCAGCAAAAACCAATAATTCTCTCGATTACCCATTACCCATAGTTGATCACGCAAAAGCACGAATAAGAGCTATTGAGTCTTATGAAGAAGCAAAAAAATAAAACCAATATCAGAGATAAGAGATAAAAAACAAAAAACAGCGCTATCATTACGCGCTGTTTTTATTTCTAAATACTGATGCCTCTAGCCTGTATTACGCATACCTGCCGCAATACCTGCAATAGTGACCATTAGTGCCTGTTCAATACGAGGATCCGACTCACTATGTGTACGAGAACGCTGTAATAACTCGGCCTGAAGTACGTTTAATGGATCAGTATAGACATTACGTAGTGCGATAGATTCTGCAACCCAAGGTAAATCTGCCATTAAGTGCTCATCTTTTGAAATCGCCAAAACACTCTTAATATCATCAGAAAGTTGCTGACGTAATTTAGCTCCTAGTGGCCATAAACGCTCTTCAACTAAACGTTGATCGTAATATTCCGCTAACCATAAATCCGCTTTAGCATAGACCATTTCCAACATCGCAATACGTGTATTAAAGAACGGCCAGTTCTCACACATATCGTCTAATACCGCTTGTTTCCCGCTATCAATTTCATGTTGTAATGCGGCACCAGCGCCCAACCAAGCAGGTAACATTAAGCGGTTTTGAGTCCATGCGAAGATCCACGGAATAGCACGCAAGGTTTCGACACCACCAGTAGGACGACGTTTTGCAGGACGAGAGCCTAATGGTAGTTTACCCAACTCGCCTTCTGGAGTTGCCGCTCTAAAGTAAGGAACAAAGTCTTCTTGCCCTCGCACATAGTCACGATACATTGCACAAGAAACGTCAGACAAAGAATCCATGACCTCAATCCAAGGTGCTTTTGGCTCTGGTGGTGGCAATAAATTGGCTTCTAAAATTGCACCAGCATAGTGAGCAAGACTGCTGATTGTGACTTGTGGTAATCCGAACTTAAAGCGGATCATTTCACCTTGTTCTGTCACACGCAGACCGCCTTTTAAACTTCCTGGTGGTTGAGAAAGTAAAGCTGCATGTGCTGGCGCGCCACCACGACCAATCGTACCGCCACGTCCATGGAATAGTGTTAATGTTACGCCTGATTTTTCACAGAGTTTGATTAATGCATCTTGAGCACGATATTGCGCCCATGATGCCGCCATCACACCCGCATCTTTTGCTGAGTCTGAATAGCCAATCATCACCATTTGTTTGTCATCAATTAGATCACGATACCAAGGGATATTAAACAAACGGGTCATTACGCTTTCAGCGTTATTTAAGTCTTCAAGCGTTTCAAATAAAGGAGCAACAGGTAAACGAATATTCGCACCAGCTTCTTTCAGTAATAGTTTTACCGCTAATACATCAGAAGGCACTTTTGCCATTGAAATCACATAAGAGGCAATAGAATCTTTAGGTGATTGTGCAATGACACGACAAGTCTCAAATACTTCTTGAGTCGCTGCGCTTGGTTGCCAATTTGTCGGGATCAATGGGCGTTTAGAATTTAATTCTTCAAGTAAGAAAGTTTGTTTTTGCTCTTCAGACCAATTTGCATAATCACCAAGCTCTAAATATTGTGTTAATTCAGAGAGTGCTTCAGTGTGATTGGTGCTTTCTTGGCGAATATCCAGTTTCACCAGTTGTAAGCCAAAACAACGAATACGGCGTAATGTATCTAACAGTTGCCCATTGGCAATAATACGCATACCACATTGAGTTAATGATTGATAACACGCGTATAACGGCTCCCAAAGTTCTTCATTATCAATCAATAAGCCTTCTGGCGGTAACGATTGTAGCCCTTTAATGCGTTGCTCTAGATAATCGCGAGTCACTTGTAAGCGTGTACGCAATTGTTTAGCAATTTCACGATAAGGCTCTGCAACTTCAGCACCACCCGCTAATTCACGCAGTTCAGGTGTACTTTCTGTCATTGAAAGTTCTGAAACAAGGACTTGAATATCATTTAAGAATAAATCAGCGGCTTTCCAACGGCTTAATAGTAAAGCATGGCGTGTGATTTCAGCCGTCACATTTGGGTTACCATCACGATCTCCACCCATCCATGAGGTAAAACGAATAGGAGAAGCTTCTACTGGTAAGTTGTAATCAATGGACTCTCTAAGCTGCTCATTAAATTCACGTAAAAAAGCAGGAACACCTTCCCATAAGCTATTTTCAACAACCGCAAAGCCCCATTTTGCTTCATCAATTGGTGTTGGGCGAATTTTTCTAATTTCGTCAGTATGCCATGATTGAGCCACTAACTGACGCAGACGGCGCATAATATTAGTACGCTCGTAATCCGCTAAATCATCGTGGTCGAGTTGAGATAAGCAGGTATTTACTTCAACTAATTTATGAATAAGTGTGCGACGTGCAATTTCGGTTGGGTGTGCCGTTAATACCAGCTCAATAGAGATTTGCTCTACGGCTTCTTTTAATTGCTCGTCGGTAAAATTCTTATCTTTTAGTCGGGTGATCAGTTTTGCCAATGCCACAGGATTGCTAGCCGCTTCGCCATGAGGCGAAATGCTATGGTATTGTTCTGCCACGTTCGTCAGGTTTAAGAATTGATTAAATGCTCTAGCAACAGGCAATAATTCATCATTAGAGAGATTTTGTAACGTCAACAACAGTTTTTGTCGCTGAACTTCATTACCTGCTCGTGACGATTTAGATAATTTTCGAATAGATTCAACCTTATCTAAAATTTCTTCACCGAGTGCTTCTTTTATCGTATCTCCAAGTAGCTTGCCAAGCATACTGACATTGCTACGCATAGCAGAATATTGTTGATTCATAAGACTCCTGACCTTGTCTTTGTGGCGGTAACAACATGCTTCTTCCTATTAGAAAAGTCATGTCCTCCCAGTTGTGTAATTAACTTTCATTTCTGATGTGACTTTATTTTGATTTTTGTGATAAGCCACACTGCTTTTTTTACTTAGCCTACTATTCATATCAGAAAATAATCGGTTTGGGGGATTTTTCTGAAATTTAATTACGGCTTTAGTGTTATAAGAATGGCTAATATTCATGTTGTTTTGGCTCAATTTTGCCAAAAATAAGGACATATTTTTGTTTCTTATCGACTAAGAAGCGTTTTTTACTAGAAAGGGCAAGATACGTGAGGGTTTATCTGGCGGTAAATTTAGATGATTTTTTTTAATATTGATAAATTGTCTGGTCTATTTTTTGATTCTTAGCTTATTTCACCGATGGGCTATAACTCATGTCTCTATTTTATTCCTTATTTTTCTTCTCTTTTACATTTTTACTCGATTAAATTTTCCGATTAAAATTTTCATAAGATAAAAACGAATAAAGCGCTGAATATCAGCGCTTTAAATTAAGAATAACGAATTGTTCTTTCAGTAAGTTAAGTTGTCTGTTGTAAAACATGTGGTTAATCGAATTGTACTTTAAATAACGTTCTAACACGTTGTAACCATACTTCCACTTCAACTTCCACTCAAGATGCTTAAATTTCACATCATGAGCTACTGACAAAAGTTCTCTTTAGCTTGATGGTTCACCTCCGTCATTTCATTTCTTAGTGGGACAATCTGTCTTACTACCTTTGACATCAATCGCTCCTTTGTGACTAGAGATAAATTAAGTATAGCCAAAGAAATTAAAAAAATTGGGTGATATGACACAAAAATGACAAAAGGTTATCAGCAGAAAATAACCCGCTGATAACCTTTATAAAAAAGAAATAATTAAATTACAGTAATTGAGAAAGACGGTTTAAATCTGACTGAATTGCGCCTGCGGTCACATCTCTGCCAGCTCCCGGCCCTCTGATCACAAGCGGATTATCACGATACCAACGACTTTCAATCGCAAATAAATTATCCCCTGGTAATAGCGAAGCGAGGGGATGATCTTTTCTCACGGCTTCAACACCGACTTTAGCTTTACCATTAGCATCAAAACGGGCGATATAACGTAATACCATGTCCATTTCATTTGCAGCAGCTAATCGTTGTGCCATTTGTTCATTAATCAGCGCACTGTTATCAAAAAATTCTTCTAGCGAACCAATTTCAGCTTGCACAGGTACTAAAGATTCAACACGTACCTGCTCTGGCTCGATGTCATAACCCGCTTCACGAGCAAGAATAACCAGTTTACGCATCACATCTTGCCCTGATAAATCAATTCGTGGATCAGGCTCTGTTAATCCTTGTTGCCAAGCTTGTTCCACCAGCTCACTGAAAGGAACTGTGCCATCAAATTGCAAAAATAACCAAGAAAGTGTGCCAGAGAAAATACCGCTAATGGATAAAATAGTGTCACCACTTTCACGCAGATCACGCACCGTATGATTAATGGGTAAACCCGCACCCACTGTAGCGTTATATAACCAATGACGACCTGTTTTAGAAAACGCATCTCGTGTGGCACGATAGCGCACACCTGAAGCCGAGCCAGCAATCTTATTTGCACTGATAACATGAAAACCGTAGCTAGCAAAATCTTCATAAGAAGCGGCAAGAGACTCATTGGCAGTAATATCAACTACCACTAAATCATCATAAGGATGTGCTCTCATCCAAAGATAGAGTGACTCTTCCGTATGTTCAGTTGCTTCGTCATCAAAGAATGCCAAAGCACGACTAGGATTAATCCCTTGGTAGTCCAGCAAACTGCGACGGCTATCGACCACGCCCGCAAGGATAAATTCAAAATCACTGCGTGCTGATAAAGGCTCTTGTTCTCGAGCAAACAATTCTAACCAACGTGAACCAATATTCCCTTTACCAAACAGCACTAAACCAATTTGTTTTTCAGCTCTAAATAACGTTTGATGCAAACCTTGCAACAAATGCTCAGTATAATTACGTAATACCGCAACTAAACTGATGTTATCTTCCGCATGCCAAATAAATTCAACTGGTTGGTCTTTAAGTTGTTGATAAAAACGATGACAATGCAGAGGATTTTTACAAACACCCGCCCCCACTAAAGCCACTAATGAGAAGCCTTCTCGTAAATGTAATTTACCTGGTAAAACTGCATCTTGTAGCACGTCCAATGCACTATTAGCCACTTCACTGGTATAGCAAAGTTGTAAAAGTTGACTGTCTTTATCCACACCAGTAGCTAAAGGACGAATTTGTGCACGCTTAAGTAATTCATCAACCTCTTTCGCCACTTGTTCGAAATTTTGATGTGATGGAAGTTGGAGCTCAATCAAACAAACATCATCATGGCTAGTCACTATTTTAGCGCCCGTTCCTGATGCCAACACACGTTCTATACGTGTTGATCCTTGCTCTGGTTGATAGCTACAACGAAGTTGTAAATCAATATTACTGCCTGAAACGGGTTGAAGTGTACGCGTATGTAAAACTGGGGCGGCTAATCGAGCCAATTCACTCGCTTCATCTAAACGCAACAAGGGTAATAAACAAGCATCTTTTACTTTGCGAGGATCTGCACTATAAACGCCCGCAACATCACTCCAAATTGTGACTTTACCAACATCGGCTAAAGCCCCAACTTGTGTTGCAGAGTAGTCACTACCGTTACGACCTAATAAGACCGTTTCACCTTGTTGATTGCGACTAATAAAACCCGTTACAACAAAACGGCTTTCAGGATGTTTAGCTAAGAGTGCTTGAAGTAATGGGCGAGATAACGTTTCGTTGACTTGTGGCTGAGCCGCCCTTTCAGCACACAAGAACTCACGCGCATCTAACCACACACTAGGTAAACCTTGCTCTGTAAGCAAATTCGCCATTAATCTTGCAGACCAAATTTCACCGTGGCCGACAACTTCCGCATAAGTTGCGTCTGTAATAGGTTTATCTAACAAATAACTTAAGCGTTCAAGATCAGCAATAAAGGCTTGAGAAAGTAATTCTGCATTCTCTTTTGAAAGTAACCCTTCAATTAAAGATAACTGGTAACGGCGCAACGTTTGCTGAACTTGATGGGCAGAAATACGATCACTTTGGCTAAGTTTCAGCCAGCTAATCAACTGATTCGTCGTGGAGCCCGCCGCAGAAACCACCATTAGGTCATTAGGTTGGCTATAGTTCGTCATGATATTCACGACACGTTGATAACATTTTATGTCCGCAAGACTGCTACCACCGAATTTATGTAACTGACGGCAAATCGGCTCCGCCTGTTGTTTAATCGCCACTACGCTCATGATCCATGGTTACCTTTTAGTTGCTGCATCAAACGCACTTTGCAAATCATTGATTAAATCCTGGCTATCTTCAATACCCACCGAGATACGAAGTAATGAGGGGCTGATCCCTGCTGTTTTTTTCGCTTCTTCTGACATACCTGCATGTGTCATGGTGGCAGGGTGACAAATTAAGGTTTCTACCCCACCTAAAGATTCTGCCAGTGTAAAGAGTGTTAATTGAGATAAAAAGAGTTTAATCACATCCAATCCCCCTTTTAACTCAAAACTTAACATTGCACCGAAACCTTGTTGCTGTTTTTTTGCTATTTGATGACCAACATGATTTTCCAGTGCGGGGTAATACATTTTTTCGACTAATGGCTGTGCTTGTAAAAACGCCACTAATGCCTGTGCATTTTCTTGCTGAAGTCGAATTCGAGGAACTAATGTTCTTATGCCTCGTAATAATAAATAGCTATCAAATGCGCCAGATGTGACGCCAATATTATTCGCCCACCAGCTTAGCTCCTCAAGCTGTTTCTGACACTGACAGATAACAACACCAGCGACAATATCTGAGTGTCCATTAAGATATTTTGTGCATGAGTGCACAACAATATCAGCGCCTAATGCTAACGGCTTTTGCAAGACAGGGCTCATAAAGGTGTTATCAGCAACCACTAAAGCACCTTGTTGATGAGCAAGTTCACTGATTTTTTGAATATCCGTTATTCTTAAAAGAGGATTACTTGGTGTTTCGATAAAAACAATTTTAGGCTGATGCGCTAAAGCTTGCTTAAGTGCAATATCATCATTTTGATCAACGAAAATCACACGGTAAGCACCACGCTCTTGTTGGCTGTTAAAAAGGCGATAGCTTCCTCCATAACAATCATGAGGCGCAACAATCACATCGCCAGGTTTTAGAAAAACCGTACAAATTAAATGAATAGCTGACATTCCACTGCTAGTGACAACTGCCCCCACTCCACCTTCTAGCTCGGCTAATGCCTTTTGCACCATATCGCGTGTTGGATTACCTCGACGAGAATAATCATGAGCACGAGGCTGATTAAACTCTAAAAAATTATAGGTACTAGAAAGATAGATAGGCGGTACGACACAACCAAATTGAGTGTCTTCATTTAGCCCATTATGGATAGCAATTGTTGCTGTTTTCTTCGTCATACAGGCACCTTGTCACAGCGATAAGTGGAAACGTCGAATGACAGCATATCCAATTAGACACCAAGACGTCAACACATCTAGCCATCTAAACTACTTTACGGATAGATTAAGTAATGGAATAATACACAGATTAAGAATATCGCCAGTGACTGTTACTTTTTCTCTCACCTTCAGCCAGAAGAGTCGGTGGTTTTAGAAAAGTCATGATAAACTGGTATTGCCCATCAGAATGTGGGTTAACCCTATTCTGACTTCAACTAAATGATATTAATTAAGGTAATCCATGGCTGAATGGAACGGTGAATATATCAGCCCTTACGCTGAGCATGGCAAAAAGAGTGAGCAAGTTAAAAAAATTACAGTTTCAATTCCATTGAAAGTGCTAAAAATTTTGACCGATGAACGCACTCGCCGTCAGGTTAATAACCTAAAACATGCAACCAATAGTGAATTATTGTGTGAAGCATTTTTGCACGCATTTACCGGACAGCCTCTCCCAAATGATGAAGACTTACGTAAAGAACGTAACGATGAAATCCCTGAAGAGGCAAAAGAAATAATGCGCCAGCGCGGGGTTGATCCCGATACTTGGGAGTATTAATCAGCGTCAGTTTTTGACTTATTGCTTGATTAACACGAACAAAAAAGCCCAAAGCAAAAACTTTGGGCTTCAGATTATGCCCCCCTAGCTTTTAGCGAGAGGGGGTTCTTTCGGTATGTATCGAAGATTGTTCTCATCAACCGCATGCACAAAATCCAGCAACACATCATCTTAAATTAATTTTTTTAGGTCTATTTGTCATCACCCTAGACGAGATATACGCGAACTTGCTTCATCAAGATGACTACGTAACGCTTTAAGGCATGGAGAAAAATTGTCAGAAAAACAATTACAGCTCTCAGCTAAAGTATAAAACTGCTCGGCCAACTCTAAACATTCCTGCCAGATTTCACAGCTGATCCCATCAAGTAATGTCACTGGACGAAGTGTATTGACTATTTCACCACCAGACTTAGGCGCAAATCCCATTGGTAAAATATCGTAGGCGGGTGAAAGCTCATATGGGCGGCCATGTCTACTGATAAACGACAAATTGCCATGATGCATATCAGTATTTCCAATCAACATACCAAATGCCCAACGGCGTGCCGTGCTAATCGCAGCCTCTGAATGAACTCGTTTTTGCTTAATTAGCTCATTAACTAATACTGGCCAAGGCTCCCTTGCCCGTCCTATAAACTCAGCATCTAGTGCTTGTAAAGAAAAAAGACCTATACGACCTAGTGGGCCTACACGATCAAATCGTGGGATTTCGAGGAAGCGTTGCCCTTCAAAATCAAATACCTCTGTTTCAACTCCAAGTACTTTTAATGCCAGATGCTCAGCTTGAAGCAGATCACGCCAACGCTCACTAACAGCATTATCGTCAGGCGCCGTAAATTTTACGATAACATGACCTTTCTCTGTATAGGTGCAGAATTTGGGTTGCTCCCCACCAGCGGATGAACCAGGATCCTCTCCCGAACTAACAGCTCGTGCTAATGTGGGATAAGTTTTATCACGCTCAACAATTTCTGGTGTCTGCATACCCAAAAATTGATCTCTTGCCTGCTCTCCTATTAGGAGATTTCCCACTGCATCATGTCCATGAGTCAGTAATGCTCTGATTATATCGGTATCAGACCAACGATCTGGGTTTTGGGGCAAACCAAGCTCAGCCGAATAGGCTGAAGCATATGCTCTCCCAAGATATCCTTGGGGACGCATATCCAATAACCACCATGGCAAACCTTCACTATGTCGGTTCACATTGTCTATCCGCTCCATGACGAAACCTTCTGGGAAAACTGGCGTCAATTTACCTAGCGGCTTGACCTTACCTTCTTCATTTATCCGATAAATAGGAACTGAATTAAACCCACGGGAACTATCGCGTAAAGCATATTGAATAGAAGATCCTGAACCAATTCGCACAATATCATCACTTAGCGCGTTTAATGCCCGTGACAATGTTGGCTGGCTAATATTCATAATATCAGTAAGTTGTCTTGCTGACCTAGGTTTATTACGTAGTATTTGCCGTATCAATTCAGAGCGTATTGTCATGATATTAATTGCTTTATGAATAGGTAAGTGAATAGATAATTTATCAGTTGTGATCTGGCTTGTCACTACCAAAAACGTTATCTAAAAAGAGAGGACTTTGCCCATAAAAAAAGCCCAAAGCAAAAACTTTGGGCTTTTCTTCAATTCCGAACTGTCTGCAAGATGCCAGACTAAGCTGACATCTTGTGACAACAAATATCTTATTTGCTGCCTGGAATTTTGAAGCGTTTGTTGAACAGATCAACACGACCACCAGTTGCAACATCACGTTGTTTACCAGTATAGAATGGGTGGCATTTGTCACAAACGTCCAGATTCAGGTTATGACCTGCAGTGGAGTTGATTTTCATAACGTTACCGCAAGAACAAGATGCAGTAATTTCTTCGTATTTAGGATGGATATCTTTTTGCATGGAAAACCTCTACTAAGGCCGTGTCGCCATTCAGCCCACAGCCGAACACCACACGTCGTGTTGATTGAAATTAAGTGTTTGGTAATTTATCTACCAAAGGGGGCGGATCATACAGAATATCCGCTAAACGCGCAATGAAATCTGCACACTTTTTGTGATATTCTTAGTGTCATCTTTTCGCTAAAACTCTCGGAAACCCTGATATGACTATAGTTCAGGTAATTTTACCTGTACCACTATTCTCCTCTTTTGATTACCTGTTACCAGAAGGGATTGATGCGCCTGTTATCGGCAGTCGGGTGATCGTGCCTTTTGGTAATAAACGCCGCTCTCTTGGTATTGTCAAAGGACTCAGTACACACAGTGAGTTTCCTATCGAAAAGCTAAAGCCAATTGATGAGATCCTTGATAGCGAAACACTCTTTCCGGGTGTTTTGTGGGATATGTTAAATTGGGCATCGGCTTATTATCACTATCCTTTAGGGGAAGTGCTATTTCATGCTATGCCGATTTTATTACGACAAGGAAAACCCGCAGAATTCACACCATTATGGCAATGGTATGCTACTGAAGAGGGGATTAATCTCGATCTCAATAGTTTAAAAGGTGCGAAAAAACAGCAACAAGCATTAGCTGCCCTTCGCCGTACACCTTTATATCGCCATCAACTTGATGAATTTGAAATCACAACTGCAACACTTAATAACTTAAAAAAGAAAGAGTTTGCAGACCTTCGCCCTATTCAACCAGCTCCTATACACTGGCACAATGATCTTGCGGTTCAAGGCGAACGTTTTAAGTTAAACACAGAACAAGCTATTGCAGTAGGTGCAATCACCGCGCAGGCTGACCAGTTCTCACCTTGGTTATTATTGGGTATTACAGGTTCAGGAAAAACGGAAGTTTATTTAAGTGTATTAGAAAAAATTCTCGCGCAAGGTAAACAAGCACTGGTACTGGTGCCTGAAATTGGTTTAACACCCCAAACAATCCGCCATTTTAAAGCACGCTTTAATGCCCCTGTTGATGTGCTTCATTCAGGATTAAATGATACTGAACGCTTAGCCGTTTGGTTACGAGCAAAACGAGGTGATAACGCCATTATTATTGGCACACGATCGGCACTTCTAACCCCTTTTCAGCATCTTGGCATTATTATTATCGATGAAGAGCATGATGGCTCTTATAAACAACAAGATGGTTGGCGTTACCATGCTCGTGATCTCGCCGTTTTCCGAGCAAAGCAAGAAAACATTCCTATCGTGATGGGAACCGCAACCCCATCAATTGAAACTAGTTTTAATGTTGAGCAAAAGAAATATCAACAACTCACGCTGACTCAACGTGCAGGCAATGCAAAACCCGCAACAGAGCATTTAATTGATTTAAAAGGGCAACCGCTGACAACAGGGTTGTCTCCAATTCTGATTAAAGCAATAAAAGAGCACCTTAATGCAGGTAACCAAGTAATGCTCTTTTTAAATCGCCGAGGATTTTCACCTGCATTGTTATGCCATGAATGTGGTTGGATAGCAGAATGCCCTCGCTGCGATCACTATTATACGATCCACCAAAAACATGGCATGTTACGTTGCCATCAATGTGATAGTCAGCGACGAATTCCAGCACAATGTCCACAATGTGGTTCAACTAATTTAATCCCCGTAGGATTAGGAACCGAACAACTTGAGCAAGGGATTGGTGAATTATTTCCTGATACACCAGTGACGCGAATTGATAAAGATACAACAAGTCGCAAAGGTGCTTTAGAGCAACAACTGGAAGATATTTATCAGGGTGGCTCACGCATTCTTATTGGTACACAGATGCTAGCCAAAGGGCATCACTTTCCTGATGTCACCTTAGTGGCTTTACTTGATGTGGATGGCGCTCTGTTCTCCAGTGATTTTCGTGCAGCCGAACGCTTTGCTCAGCTTTATATACAAGTATCAGGTCGTGCGGGTCGTGCGGGTAAACAAGGCGCGGTGTATTTACAAACTCACCAGCCTGATCACCCTCTTTTGCTGACACTATTAGAAAAAGGTTATGACGCTTTCACTAAAGAAGCTTTGCAAGAGCGACAAGCGACTTTTTTACCGCCTTATTCTAGCCATATTATGATCCGCTCTGAAGATCACAATAATCAGCGTGCGCCTCAGTTCTTACGACAGCTCAAACAGTTTTTTGAACAACACCCAATGCGAGACGCGAATTTATGGGTAATGGGACCCGTTCCAGCAATTCAAGCTAAACGAGGTGGAAATTATCGTTGGCAATTATTGCTCCAGCATCCTTCACGGGGTTATTTACAAAAATTGATGTCTGTCACTTATCCTCAGATTGTCGCCTTACCTGAGAGTAAAAAAGTGAAATGGAATATTGATGTTGACCCAACAGACTGTTAAGGATCTTTCCTGCTCAAATTGGGAATATTTTAGTCAGACTTATGCTGCGGATACAATTTTGCTTGAATACTCGTTACAGCCCGAGATTATTTATCAATTTTGCGAACTACCTCATAAAAACGATTGGTATCACATTTTTTATGCAAACTAGGTAACAGTATCTATTTAAAAAGTGGGTAGAATAACAATTTAGAATATTTCTTGAATTAAAAACCGTCGATAAAATCCTTTTTTGAATATTGGCGGTTTTTTTGCAACAAAAAAGCAATCGTTTAACTAAACCATCCAGAAGGGAGGTATGGGGTTTGCAACAGAATAATAAAGATAATACGCAAGCAACAATGAAAGATGTTGCCCTTGCAGCCGGCGTGTCCACAGCAACTGTGTCACGTACTTTAATGAATCCGGAAAAAGTATCCTCACAAACCCGTCAGAAAGTTGAACAGGCTGTTCTTGATGTGGGCTATTACCCACATAACCTGTCAAAAAACCTTAAGCGTAACGAGTCAAAAACGATCCTTGTGATCGTACCTAACATCAGCGATCCATTTTTTACTGATGTTGTGTGTGGCATCGAAGAAACCGCTGCTCAACATGGTTATCTCGTGTTAATTGGTGATTGTAAACATCAGCAAAAACATGAAAATGCCTTTATTAATCTCATTATCACCAAACAAATTGACGGTATGTTACTTCTTGGCTCACATATCCCTTTTGATGTTTCCAAAGAAGAACAGAAAAATTTACCGCCGATGATCATGGCAAATGAGTTTGCGCCTGAACTCGAATTACCTACCGTGCATATTGATAATCTCACGGCATCTTTTAGAGCAACACACTATTTACAGCAAATGGGTCATAAGCGTATTGCATGTATTACAGGCCCTGAAGATATGCCTTTATGTCGTTATCGCTTGCAAGGCTATATTCAAGCCATGCGTAGAACAGGCGTACCTTTGCGTGAAGATTATATTATCCGTGGTGATTTTACCCATGAAAGCGGTGCAGAAAGTCTGAAAAAGCTGATTTCTTTACCTGAGCCACCAACAGCCGTGTTCTGTCATAGTGATATTATGGCAATTGGCGTTATGTGGCAGGCGAAAAAATTAGGATTAGAGCTCCCTAAAGATCTCTCTGTGATTGGTTTTGATAATCTTGATATCACACGTTATAGCGAACCAGCCCTAACAACAATGGAGCAACCTCGTTATCAAATTGGTCGTGAATCTATGTTGTTATTACTCGACCAACTACAAGGTAGACCTGTTGCACCTGGTTCTCGCTTATTAGATTGTGAGCTAATTATAAGAGAGAGTGTCTGTCGGCTTAAAAGCTAGGCAAAACACACTATGTTAAGTAACATATCGTTTGTGATACCTATTCCTTTAATTATCAGCGAATCGAACTGTGGCACAACGAGACTATGTGGGACGAGGGCAGACATCTGCTCGTCGTAAAAAGACAACGAAAAGTAAAAGCAAAAAGGCTGCTAAAGGGCTGCCTTTAACGACGCTTATTGCGGCAATCGCTATTGTGGCGCTGTTTATCGGCGGCCTCTATTTTATTACACATGATAAAAAAGAAGCCGTAGAAACAACGCCAACCATCACTGGGCAACATCCAGCGAATAGCCTACCGCCAAAACCGCAAGAGCGTTGGCAATATATTAAAGAATTGGAAAATCGTCAGGTCGGTACGCCTTTACAGCCTGAATATCCTTCATCGGGTAGCCAGATTAATCCGAAAGCAACACTTTCGCCTGAGCAGTTACGTTTTTTACAACAAATTGAAGCGGATAAGCGTCAACCTGCTGTTCAACTGCCAGAAGTGCCTTACAATGGTGAAGTACCGCGCTCACAAGTGGTTGTAACACCACCTGCAACAACAACACCTTCTGTTGCACAACAGCCTGTACAAACTCAACCACCGCAAGTACCTGCAATTGTTACACCGCCTAAACCTGCTGTTACTGAAGCAAACTTTTTAGTGCAATGCGGCTCATTTAAAAATACCGAACAAGCTGAATCAGTGAGAGCAACTCTGGCTTTTTCTGGTGTTGAAAGCCGAGTAACGAAAGGAAATGATGGTTGGATCCGCGTCTTATCAGGTCCTTACAGTAAAGAACAAGCCAACTCTGTGAGTAGACAAGCAGCTGGAGCTGGCGTATCAGGTTGTATTCTTCGCTCTTCTGGGGGTTGAAAAATAAATTTTCTCCCCCACCTATAATTCTAATTCACACAACGGGCAGTGCTTTATCTTAAATAAAGACACTTCCCGTCTCATTTTTATTGATTAAACCAGGGGCTGACTCATGACTACAATCGTAAGTGTTCGCCGTAAGGGCCAAGTTGTAATCGGTGGTGATGGACAGGCGACGATGGGTAATACCGTCATGAAAGGCAATGTTCGCAAAGTACGCCGTCTTTATAACGACAAAGTCATTGCGGGATTTGCTGGCGGCACTGCTGATGCTTTTACTCTTTTTGAACTGTTTGAGCGCAAATTAGAACTTCACCAAGGGCATTTAACTAAAGCTGCGGTAGAACTTGCTAAAGATTGGCGCACAGACAGAATGCTACGCAAATTAGAAGCGTTGCTTGCTGTTGCAGATGAAAATACATCTCTTATCATCACAGGTAATGGTGATGTGGTTCAACCAGAAAACGATTTAATTGCTATCGGTTCCGGTGGCCCTTATGCACAAGCAGCGGCTAGAGCTATGCTAGAAAATACTGAACTTTCTGCACGAGAAATTGCTGAGAAAGCACTTAGCATCGCTGGAGATATCTGTATTTACACTAACCATAATGTCAACTTTGAAGAACTCTCTTCAAAAGAGTAAGGATTAGAGAGCATGTCTGAAATGACTCCTCGCGAAATTGCCAGTGAACTTGATAGATTTATTATTGGTCAAGATAAAGCGAAACGTGCTGTGGCGATTGCCCTACGTAACCGCTGGCGTCGTATGCAGCTTGATGAAGCGCTACGCCATGAAGTCACACCTAAAAATATTCTGATGATTGGACCTACCGGTGTTGGTAAAACTGAAATTGCACGCCGTTTAGCAAAATTGGCAAATGCACCTTTCATCAAAGTCGAAGCAACTAAATTCACCGAAGTGGGTTATGTGGGTAAAGAAGTCGATTCTATTATCCGTGACTTAACCGACTCTGCGGTAAAAATGGTACGTAGCCAAGCAATTGAAAAAAATCGCTTCCGCGCTGAGGAAATGGCTGAAGAACGTATCCTTGATGTACTTATTCCACCAGCAAAAAATAACTGGGGCGTAACAGAACAAGCATCAGAACCTTCAGCTGCACGTCAATCTTTCCGTAAAAAATTACGTGAAGGCCAATTAGACGATAAAGAGATTGAAATTGAGTTATCTGCAACACCAATGGGTGTTGAAATTATGGCTCCTCCAGGAATGGAAGAGATGACGAACCAATTACAATCTATGTTCCAAAATTTAGCGGGACAAAAGCAAAAAGCGCGCAAGATGAAAATCAAAGATGCGTTTAAGCTTATTGTTGAAGAAGAAGCTGCTAAATTAGTTAACCCTGAAGAGCTTAAACAGCAAGCTATTGATGCGGTAGAACAACACGGTATCGTCTTTATTGATGAAGTAGATAAAATCTGTAAACGTGGTGGACAAAGTTCTGGCCCTGACGTTTCTCGTGAAGGTGTACAGCGTGACCTCTTACCACTGGTTGAAGGTTGTACAGTTTCAACAAAACACGGTATGGTAAAAACAGACCATATTCTGTTTATTGCATCAGGCGCTTTCCAAGTTTCAAGTCCTTCTGATTTAATTCCTGAATTACAAGGACGTCTGCCAATTCGTGTTGAACTTCAAGCGCTGACAGCAGAAGATTTTGAGCGTATTCTAACTGAACCTAATGCATCGTTAACAAAACAGTATGAAGCATTAATGGCAACCGAAGGTGTGTCTATTAGCTTCACCGAAGACGGTATTCGCAAAATTGCTGAATCAGCATGGCGCGTAAACGAAACCACTGAAAATATCGGTGCTCGTCGTTTGCATACTGTTTTAGAGCGTTTGATGGAAGAAATTTCCTACGATGCAAGTGAACGTCAAGGTCAATCAGTATTGATTGATGCAGAATATGTGAAACAGCATCTGGATGAGCTTGTCGCAGATGAAGATCTGAGTCGATTTATTTTATAATCAACTTGTGCGATCCTTATCAGCAATATTTACGTGGGAGGCTTGCCTCCCATTCTTATTTTTATAATAACAACGAACATGAGTATCGAATTTCAGCATGAGCTCTCTAAATTCCACTAGCCGGACCCAAGCCTGGCTTGAAAGTTTACGACCCAAAACTCTACCTTTAGGGTTAATTGCCATTGTGACTGGTTCCGCATTAGCGTATTGGATGGGTCATTTTGAGCTACCTATTGCACTGCTTGCTATATTGACAGCAGGAACGTTACAGATCTTATCAAACCTTGCCAATGACTATGGTGATGCCGTAAAAGGAACAGATACTGAAGAGCGTTTAGGGCCACTTCGTGGAATGCAAAAAGGCATAATAACAGCGGCTCAAATGAAAAAAGCGCTGATCCTAAATGTTATTATTTCCTGTATCTGTGGTATTGCACTGATTATTGTCGCCTGTAAAAAGCCAGAAGATGCTATTGGCTTCTTAGTGATGGGTTTACTCGCTATTGTTGCTGCGATTACTTATACCGTGGGTAAGCGCCCTTATGGTTATATGGGGCTGGGTGATATCTCTGTTTTAATTTTCTTTGGCTGGTTAAGTGTCATCGGAACTTATTACTTACAATCCAACACTTTTGATATTGTTACCCTACTTCCTGCCACAGCCTGTGGTTTACTTTCTGTCGCTGTTCTAAACATCAATAATATGCGCGATTTAGAAAGTGATATTCAGGCAGGTAAACATACATTAGCTGTTCGCTTAGGCCCTGCTGGCTCACGAACTTACCATACGTGTGTTATTTTTCTCTCTATTGCCTGCTTAATTATCTTCACTCTACTTTATATGCATCGCTGGACCGCGTGGTTATTTTTACTCGCCACCCCTATGCTTTTACTGCATATCAAACGTGTGAATGCCGATCATTCAGGTGAGGCGATGCGTCCACTACTCGAACATATGGTAAAAGCAGCACTGTTAACTAACGTTCTTTTCTCTTTAGGTTTAGTTTTAGAATAATTTCACTCGATTGTTGATTTGACTCACTGAATTTTCAGTGAGTCTTTTGCCAACCGCCCCTGTTAAGGGATATACTGGACTTTCCTGTGGCAACCTGACGTAATCTCCTATGAAATATGATACTTCTGAACTCTGTGATATCTATCAAGAAGATATCAATGTCGTAGAACCGCTTTTCTCAAACTTTGGTGGTCAAAGTGCCTTTAACGGGCAAATCATCACCGTTAAATGTTTTGAAGATAATGGCCTGCTTTATGACTTACTCGAAGAAAATGGCAAGGGTCGTATTCTTTTGGTCGATGGCGGTGGCTCTGTACGTAAAGCCTTAGTTGATGCTGAACTAGCGCGACTTGCTGTTTCTAATGAATGGGAAGGCATTGTCGTTTACGGCGCCGTACGTCAAGTTGATGCATTATCAGAGCTTGATTTAGGTATTCAAGCAATGGCTGCTATTCCTGCGGGTTGCCAAAGTGAAGGCATTGGTGAAAGTGATATCCGTGTTAACTTCGGTGGTGTTACCTTCTTCTCTGGTGATTATCTTTATGCTGATAACACAGGGATCATTTTATCTGAAGAGCCATTAGGCTTAGATGAAGATTTGATTGAAGAGTAATTGTTACTTTTTATCTGCGTTCTTACGATTTCAATACTCAAAAGCCACCTAACGGTGGCTTTTGTTTTTTAGGCTTTAAGCAAATAAAGACAATTATTGCACGTCTTCCATTTTGCCTAACAGCGCGCGTAAACGCTCTTGCCAAGTTGATTGCTCTTGTTTCAGTTCTTCATTTTCACGAACAAGGGCTTCGCGTGATCCTGCTGCTTCTTGAACTTCTTGGCTCAGCGCGTTATTTTTTTCTTTTAACTCTTCGATTTCCATCTGTAATAACGTGATGGTATCAATTGCTTGTTGTACTTTTGATTCTAACTTCTCGAAAACTTCAAATGACATACTGTAATCCCCCATATAATCGATACTTCCGATTGTAAGTAGCCTATCAACAACTGTCTAGCATCTTCCGAGGAATTACATTCTTTTTTCAATTTATCAAAAATACTGGTCAGATCACATTACAAATGTCGAACAAGTCACTAATTAAGAGCGTTTTCACTCATTTTCTTGATGAGACACACAAATTTCAATTTCGCTTATTCTCGTTTACGCTCATTAACGATAAATTCACAGTTATCTTTTCAATTCGAAAAGAATACTAACAATAAATAACCCTCTTTCAGGATAGAATATATGAGCCAGACGAAAACCTCTCTTATGGGTCAATGCATTTCTGAATTTATCGGAACTGCGTTACTAGTCTTCTTTGGTCTTGGTTGTGTTGCTGCGGTACGTATTGCAGGCGCAGAGCTAGGACTGTGGGAGATAAGTATTATCTGGGGGCTGGGTGTTGCCTTAGCCGTTTATCTTACCGCGGGCACATCTGGTGCTCACTTAAACCCAGCAGTTACCGTTGCATTTTGGTTATTTGCTTGCTTTGAACGCAGAAAAGTTATCCCTTATATTATTGCACAAATGTTAGGTGGCTTCTTTGCCGCTGCTATTGTGTATTTTATGTACTACAGTGTTTTCCTCGACTACGAACAAGTTAATGGCATTGTCAGAGGCTCACAAGAAAGTCTCTTCACTGCTGGTGTATTTTCAACTTATCCTGCAGCTCAAATTTCCGTTGTACATGCCTTTTTTGTTGAAGTTATCATTGCCGTTATATTAGTTGGCTTAATTTTAGCCTTAACTGATGATGGCAACGGTGTACCTAAAGGTCCATTAGCACCTTTATTAATTGGTATCTTAATTGCCGTAATCGGTGGTGCATTTGGCCCATTAACTGGATTCGCCTTAAACCCAGCTCGTGACTTTGGTCCAAAACTGGTTGCGTACTTTGCTGGCTGGGGTGATATTGCGCTGACTGGTGGACGTGATATCCCTTATTTCTTAGTTCCAATGATTGCTCCATTTATCGGTGGTATCTTAGGTGCATTGGCTTACCGTAAATTAATTGGCCGTCACTTACCTTGCGATACCTGCAAAATTGAAGACGATAAATAAAATTAAGAGCAATATTGTTGATTATCAGAACAGGTTACTAACATGACGACAGAAACAAATACATCGAATACCGAGAAAAAATACATTGTTGCACTGGATCAGGGTACAACCAGTTCACGCGCCGTAGTCATTGACCACGATGCCAATATCGTCAGTATTTCACAACGTGAATTCACCCAAATCTATCCTAAGCCAGGCTGGGTTGAACACGATCCAATGGAAATTTGGGCGACACAAAGTGCAACCTTAGTTGAAGTATTAGCAAAAGCAGATATTCCATCCGACCACGTTGCAGGTATTGGTATCACAAACCAACGTGAAACCACCATTGTATGGGATAAAGAAACAGGTAAACCTGTTTATAATGCAATTGTATGGCAATGCCGTCGTACTGCGGATTTCTGTACTCGCTTAAAAGATAAAGAAGGTGTTGAAGAATATATCCGTCAAAACACGGGTTTAATGGTTGACCCTTATTTCTCTGGTACAAAATTAAAATGGATCCTCGACAACGTCGAAGGCGCTCGTGAAAAAGCAGAAAAAGGCGAATTGTTATTCGGTACTGTTGATACTTGGTTAGTTTGGAAAATGACACAAGGTCGCGTTCACGTTACAGATTTCACTAACGCCTCACGTACCATGTTATTTAATATCCACTCTTTAGATTGGGATCAAAAAATCCTCGATCTGCTGGATATTCCTCGCAATATGCTACCAAAAGTAGTGCCATCTTCAGAAGTTTATGGCCAAACAAACATTGGTGGTAAAGGGGGGACACGTATTCCTATTGCCGGTATGGCGGGTGACCAACAAGCTGCACTTTATGGTCAGCTTTGCGTACAAAGCGGCATGGCAAAAAATACCTATGGTACGGGTTGCTTCTTACTGATGAATACAGGTAAAGAAGCTGTTCGTTCTAATCATGGTTTGTTAACAACAATTTGTTGTGGTCCTCGCGGTGAAGTGAACTATGCCCTAGAAGGTGCGGTATTCGTTGGTGGTGCTTCTATTCAATGGCTACGTGATGAGCTAAAACTCATTGATGAAGCTACTGACTCTGAATACTTCGCAACTAAAGTTAATGATACTAATGGCGTCTATGTTGTTCCTGCATTTACAGGTTTAGGCGCACCATATTGGGATCCGTATGCTCGTGGTGCTATTTTTGGTTTAACCCGTGGCGCTAACCGTAATCACATTATTCGTGCAACCTTAGAGTCTATCGCTTATCAAACACGCGATGTGCTTGATGCAATGCAAGCTGATTCAGGCGCACGTTTACAATCACTGCGTGTTGATGGTGGTGCTGTTGCCAACAACTTCTTAATGCAGTTCCAATCCGATATTTTAGGTACGCGTGTAGAACGCCCTGTTGTTCGTGAAAGTACCGCATTAGGTGCTGCATTCCTTGCTGGTCTTGCTATCGGTTTTTGGAGTGATTTAGAAGAAGTGAAAAACAAAGCCGCTATTGATAAGGAATTCCGCCCTGGCATCGAAACCACTGAGCGTAACTATCGCTATAACGGCTGGAAAAAAGCCGTCGCTCGCGCTCAAGAATGGGAAGATCGCGGTTAATTCAGTAAAGGTTAATTGCAGTAAAACTGTTTGAGAGAGAAGTAGCCTAGGCTACAAAACCAAAATGCCGAGATTTTTATCTCGGCATTTTTTATTTCAGTCACTACATCAATCAACTAAATAGTATGTTCTTCATGGCTAAAACGATGAGCCAAAGGAAGCCAACAAAGCATAATCACTACTGACATAGCAAACATAATCATACCTAAACTGAATTGATTATGTTGTGGCAGTAAAGCAGAAAACCATGTTGCTACACCGGAACCTACATTTTGTAAACCACCCACCAGTGCACCTGCTGAACCCGCTAAATAAGGGAATGGCTCCATCGCCCCTGTTGTTGCTAATGGGAATAGCATACCTGCACCAAAGAAAAATAGTGCTGCGGGTACTAATAAAGTCCAAATATTAATAATATTTAGCCAACCGGGGATCCACATTAAAATCCCTGCGGATAAACAACAAAACACAGAATGCCACATCAGCTGTACAAAGGTTTTGCCTTCACGGCCTGCATACCAAGCACCAAAAAATGCAGCGGGAATAGGCAAAATAAATAATATACTGATAGTAATACTATTTAATCCCAACACGCCGCCCATCAATACACCGCTTGATGCCTCAAAGACCGCAATACCTGATAACGCACAAATCAGCATAATTAAAAATGCACTGAAGGTACTGTTTGAAAGCAGTAAGTAAAATGATGATAACATTTTACGTTTTTCAACTTGTACAGGACGTGTTTCAGGCATCCAACGATACATACAGAAAAGAACGCTACTTCCCAATAATAATAAGAAGATATAACACGCATGCCAGCCAAAGAAGTGAGCGACAACACCACCAATCATCGGCGCTAATAATGGGCTAACTAAAACGCCCATATTTAACAAACTATTGGCGTAACGTAATGCAGTTCCTGTATATAAATCACGAGGTTGGGTACGTGTCATTACACCTGCAACACCGGTTCCCATCCCTTGTAAGGTACTTGCAATCACCAGTGTGGTTAAATTTTGCGAGAAAATCGCTACGAGTGTTGATAAACAAAAAATAGTCATACCAACTAAAATAACAGGACGGCGCCCTACTTTGTCGGAAATAGGTCCATAAATTAGCTGTGAAAAACCATAAGAAAAAAGATAGGCACCCATAACTTGCTGTACCGCTCCGGTTGGCTCACCAAAGTAAACGGCCATATCAGCAATAACAGGAACATAAATAGTTTGAGTCATTTGACCCACAGCAACCAGTGCAATTATCAATAATAATAGATTTGCATGCTCTAACTTTCTCATTTCTTTTCTTTGCTCAAGAATTTCAGATAAATAAATTAACGGACAGGCACACACCACAGAGAATTTATAAAAATAAACTCTGCAAAATGCATGCCTTTTCAGAATGAGACTAAGTTAACAAATTTGGAGAAATTTGCGAGATAGCCAGCAATTTTTGTATGACACCTAATGTCAGAGAAAAACACCATAGCTGTCAATATAAATGTACATATTGTGTCATTGATTGACAAAATCTCAGATAAATAACATCACCACACCATCTTGATAAATAAAAAATCGCTTCCTATTTAGAATAAATAATCAACATAAGCATATTTATCAAAAGGAGATAATCTCTATGGCTAATTGGGTGAATGGAAAAGTTACTCAAGTTCATCACTGGACTGATGCGTTAATGAGTCTTGTCGTCAATGCTCCTATTGATAAGTTTACAGCTGGGCAATTTGCAAAATTAGCGCTAGATATTGATGGCGAGCGAGTACAACGAGCCTACTCTTATGTGAATGCACCTAATGATCCCAATTTAGAGTTCTATCTGGTGACTGTGCCTGATGGAAAATTAAGCCCTAAATTGTGCGCACTAAAAATAGGTGATGAAGTTCTTGTGACCGAACAAGCCAGTGGCTTTTTTGTATTAGAAGAAGTACCCACCGCGAATACACTTTGGATGCTTTCGACAGGCACCGCTATCGGCCCTTTCCTCTCTATTTTACAATTAGGTGAAGATCTTTCTCGATTTGAAAATATCGTTCTTGTCCACGCTGTTCGATATGCTAATGACTTAAGCTATTTACCTTTAATGGAAAAACTCGTTGAACGTTATCAAGGCAAATTACGCATTCAAACCGTTGTCAGCCGTGAAAATCATATTGGCTCATTAACAGGACGTATTCCTGCACTCATTGAAAGTGGGGCTTTAGAAAAAACAGTTGGCCTAACCATCAGCCCAGAAGAGAGCCATATTATGTTGTGTGGTAATCCACAAATGGTCAGAGACACTCAACAACTCTTGAAAGAGCAGCGGGAAATGCGTAAGCATTTACGACGAAAACCCGGGCATATCACCAGTGAGCAATATTGGTAATATGAAAAAGAGAAATAATAATAGGGGCGAATTCTTCTCTTTCGCCCTTATTAATTTATTTTAATAAAAAGTATTAGCGTAAGCGTCGGTAATCCACTTGCTCAGTTTGTTTACCAAAATAGTTTTCACCGTCATTACCAATAAATACACCACAATCAAGCAACATAATCATCCCAATAAAAGAAGGAAGAAAACGTCCAATCGCCCATTGCCAAAAAGGTTCTAAACTACTGGTATCGGCTAATCCTAACATCACGGCAAGTAAGAGTAATAAGAGCCATATTCCTCTTTTATTTCTATCATGCAGTCTTTTTGTAAAAATCGCGCATAAAGGATAAAGAATAAAAAAGATGAGTATCCACATAACAATAGCTGGTAATGGATAAATCATATCATTAATAATAAATAAGCCTAAAAAAAGAGCAAAACAAGCCCCTAAACCAGCCCAGAAATCACGACGTCCAATTCGTCCTTTGAATGAAAATGCCCAATGTTGTAAGGTCATAAATTCTCAATAATTTACTTAATTTGTGAATTACACTGTCCATTTGGTATCAAATAATACAGACTAGCCAATAACAGCACAGATAAGCGGAGGACAGATGATAAAAGCAAACACACTTTCTACGTTATACCTGATAATCATAAGTATTGCTCTTTGTTTGCCAACTTCTGTTTTTGCAACAGAAATGTCTGTCACACAAAAACAGCCCACTAAAGATGATATTGCCTATCTTAAACAAGATGCACCTGTTTTTGAGATAACCATTCCAGAGCTAAGAGCTAAGTTCAATCAACAAAATCCGTTGTTATCGCTTAACGAATATAAAATTATTACTAATCACGATATTGCGATCCCTCTTGTTAGAGCTGCAACGCGTATTACGCCTTATCTCTATTCATCTGCAATATTAGAGCGCGGGAGTGAAAAAATAAAAAGTTTACAACTCACGCTGATCCACTCCCCAGATTCACCTGAATTAGAAAAAATAAATCGCGAGCTAACAACACAATATATTATCACTTTGATCGCCCAATTTGACTCATCAATAACCCAAGAGCAAATTCAAGAAGCTCTCAATTTATTCGCATTTAAAAATCAAAATTCTGATTACATTAGCCATGATGTGGGTGCTATTCGCTATATTATTGCCCATGAAGATGACCAATTAACCACCTTCGCCATTGAACCGATTAAGCTTTCTTTAAACAGCAAGATCGTTTCAGCTATTCCGTGATAAAAAACAAAGCTATTCTATTCATTGTTCTCTATACTGTTGTGCATCAACAGAATTCGTGTTTATTAGCAAACTAAATTTAAACCACTCGGTTGGAGGAAAAGTTATGCGCCATCCATTAGTCATGGGTAACTGGAAACTCAACGGCAGCATTCATATGGTTCATGAATTAATTGCTGCATTACGTAAAGAAGTTAGCGGTGTTGCGGGTTGTGATGTTGCTATCGCACCACCAGCAGTTTACCTATGCCAAGCACGCCATGAAATTGGTGGAAGCCGTATTGCATTAGGTGCTCAAGATACAGGTGTTAACTTATCAGGTGCTTTCACTGGTGAAACTTCAGCAGAAATGCTGAAAAACGTTGATGTTAAATACGTTATCATTGGTCACTCTGAGCGTCGTACTTATCATAAAGAATCTGACGAGTTTATCGCTCAAAAATTCGGCGTGTTAAAAGAGTTAGGTTTAACACCTGTATTATGTATCGGTGAAACTGAAGCAGAAAATGAAGCAGGCAAAACACAAGAAGTGTGTGCTCGCCAAATTGATGCTGTTTTAAATGCACATGGTGCAGCAGCATTTAAAGATGCCGTTATTGCTTATGAGCCAATTTGGGCTATCGGTACAGGTAAATCTGCAACTCCAGCACAAGCTCAAGCGGTTCATAAATTTATTCGTGATCATATCGCGAAAAAAGATGCTGCTATCGCTGAACAAGTGATCATTCAATACGGTGGCTCTGTTAATGATAAAAATGCAGCCGAACTGTTTGGTCAACCAGACATCGATGGCGCATTAGTTGGTGGCGCTTCACTGAAAGCGGACGCATTTGCCGTTATCGTTAAAGCAGCAGCACAAGCTAAAGCGAAAAAATAATTTTTATCTTTCTGGCCTATGCCATTAATCGATAAAAAATAGAGAAAATCACCTTACTGAAGATAAAGCAGAAGGTGATTTTTTTGTTTCTAGCCGTGTGATCAGCGACGACTTATTTCATCAAACACACCGCCTGTCGCAAAATGTGTTTTCTGTGCAGATTGCCAATCGCCAAAAACGTTATTAAGCGTAAATAACTCTAGTTTTGGAAAACTACTTTGATATTTTTCCGCTATCGCTTTATCTCTAGGGCGATAATAGTTTTTCGCAGCGATTTCTTGTCCTTGTGGTGAATAAAGATACTCTAAATAAGCGGTAGCGATTTCTCGTGTGCCTCGCTTATCAACCACTTTATCAACGACAGAAACGGTAGGCTCTGCAAGAATAGAAACTGATGGAGTAACAATTTCAAATTTATCAGCCCCTAATTCATTAATCGCTAATAAAGCTTCGTTTTCCCATGCAATCAATACATCACCAATGCCCCGTTCAACAAAGGTGTTTGTGGCTCCTCTTGCACCTGAATCTAACACCTCAACTTGCTGATAAAGTGCTTTGACGAAGGCTTTGGCTTTTTCACTGTCTTGATGATTGGCTTTTAATCCATATCCCCACGCTGCAAGATAGTTCCATCTCGCACCGCCTGAGGTTTTTGGATTAGGGGTAATAATTGAAACACCTGGTTTGATTAATGAATCCCAATCGACTATTTGTTTAGGGTTTCCTTTTCTGACCAGAAAAACGATTGTTGACGTGTAAGGGGCTGAATTATCAGGAAGTCGTTTTAGCCACCGTTTATCAATACTCCCTCTTTGAGCGATTGCATCTATGTCATAAGCTAGTGCTAAGGTAACAACATCCGCTTCAATACCATTTATTACCGATGTTGCTTGCTTTCCTGAGCCACCATGTGATTGACGAATAGTCACTTTATCTCCCGTTTTCTGCTCCCAATACTGACTAAATGCTTGATTATACTGCTGATAAAGTTCTCTCGTTGGATCATAAGAGACATTCAATAATTGAATATCTTTAGCCCATAAAATATTGGAAAAAAGTAATGCCATTAAAACGGTTGATAACACACCCCATTGTTTAAACATATCTATCCCCCTATCGTTAAGTATTTAACTAGGCTGACAGAAAGTTTTATAACGATGAAATAACAAAAAGCCGATGGATATACACAACAGGAATATATCTATCAATATAAAGGGGAGCAGAAGAAATAAAGGAGGATAGAGATCGCTAAATGAAATGTTTTCACTCGAGAAACTACTCTGACACAAAAAAGTATCAGAGCAGTTCACGAATAAGGATAGAACTCAGAAAGGCTTTGGTATTACGGTGAGGCTATTGCTTAGTACAATTTTTTCGCTGTTTCATACCAATCAGCCTTAAAGACACGTTTCATATTCATAACCGCATCAATAATATCATGGTGAACCAGTTTTTCGTTTTGAATACCGACACAACGACCGCCATAGCCTTCTAATAGCAGTTGTACAGAGTAAGCACCCATGCGAGAAGCAAGAATACGGTCGTAAGCAACTGGAGAACCACCACGTTGGATATGACCTAATACCGTTGCACGCGTTTCATGTTTAGTTTCAGCCTCAATAAAACGAGCCAATTCATGCACATCACAAACGTGTTCAGTGATTGCAACGATGGCGTGACGTTTACCACGTTCAATACCCGCTTTGATTTCTGCCAATAACTCATCACGATTAAAAGGTAATTCAGATTCAGGCAGAACAACAAATTCACAGCCCCCTGCGATTGCCGCAGACAGTGTTAAGTCACCACAGTAACGTCCCATCACTTCTACGATAGAGATACGTTTGTGAGAAGTTGAAGTATCACGTAAGCGGTCAATGGCTTCAACAGCCGTTTCTAATGCAGTGAAATAGCCGATAGTGTAGTCAGTACCAGCAACATCATTATCGATTGTGCCTGGTAAACCGATACATGGAAAACCTGCTTCCGTTAATTTTTTTGCACCTAAATAAGAACCATCACCACCAATAACAACTAAGGCATCAAGCTCATTTTGTTTCATGTTTTCGATAGCAACAGCACGTACATTGTCTTCACGGAACTCAGGGAAACGAGCAGAACCAAGGAATGTACCACCACGGTTGATCATGTCTGACACGCTAAAACGGTCGAGTTTTTTCATGCGATTTTCGTATAGCCCCATGTAGCCATCCATAATCCCATAAACCTCTAAACCTTCACTTAGTGCGGCACGGACAACACCACGGATCGCGGCATTCATACCTGGTGCATCACCACCACTTGTTAAAACCCCAATTCTTTTGATCCCATTGACCATGATTACCTCTGATTCTTATTCGATGTAATTATTGCAAAATTGTTGGAATAACTTTTTATTTCAATACCGGCTTATCTGGTGTAATTTTCCGATATCGTAAATGCTGAATTGATTCAACAATACCATTGTACGCATATTTTTTACCAGTTCATCATTATCGTACATTTTTTTTCATAAACTTGATGCGCATTAAACTAATCAAGTAGCCTGTATAAATATTATACTAGTCTATCTCAAACGCATTTCGCCAATAAGTTAACACTTTTTATACAGACACTTTACTGCCTTTTTGCATTCATCTCAAAAAAACGCTATTTACGCTAAAAAATAGCATCGGCATATTTTGATAAATATTCAGTTTTCTCTGGTGTGATGTTCTATCTACCGTTTATCTCTCTATTTTGTGATGTCATCCTTTCAACGAAAAAGATGATCTAGGGTACATTTGTGACCATCAACAAAGTTCTCTGGTTGATTTACCGCTTTTCAATCTAGACTGATACAGTGGAACTCACACTTAATAGGAGGTTTTATGTTTGATTTAACGGGTAAAATCGCTTTGGTTTCAGGTGGTGCAAAAGGTATTGGTAAAGGTATCGTTATTGCCCTAAAAAATAGTGGTGCGAAAGTGATTATTGCCGATATTGATGATGTTGCAGGCAATAAAACAAAACAAGAATTGAATATTGAGTTTATGCACCTTGATGTCACTCATCAATCTGCCTGCGAAAAAGTGGTTGATGATGTAGTGAAAGAGTACGGTAAACTCGATATTCTTTGTTCCAATACTGGTATTTTCCCTCAAGCCACTATTAAAGAGATGACGGAAGCCGATTGGGATAAAATGCACACCGTTAACCTCAAGGGGATGTTTTTCTTAGTAAAAGCAGCCCTTCGCGTAATGGAAAAACAAAAACAAGGTCGTGTAATTATCACTTCTTCTATTACAGGCGCTATTACGGGTTACCCGGGTTGGAGCCACTATGGTGCAAGTAAAGCAGGACAATTGGGTTTTATGCGTAGCGCAGCACTAGAATATGCACGCCATGGTATTACCATCAATGCTGTGATGCCAGGAAATATCCTCACCGAAGGCTTACAGGCGCAAGGTGAAGCTTATTTAAATCAGATGAAAGCGTCTATTCCAACACATACTTTAGGTGAACCAGAAGATATCGGCTATGCCGCCGCATTCTTTGCGTCGAATGAAGCCAAGTATATTACAGGTCAAACAATTATCGTGGATGGCGGGCAGATTTTACCTGAATCTCCAGAGGAGTTGTTGTAGCTTATATAGTATAGAGATATTATTTTTATGATATCTCTATACTACCTTAATTACCCTCCAGCCATACACCTGATTTAGTTCAATTAAATCAACGGGTTAAATTGAAATCAAAGCTGTATATTAAAATACTATACAATCATTTATTGTTATGTGTTACCGTTGCATGTAACCATATCTATATACATTAACAATATCTATTATTAGCTGTATTTTTATGAAGAAAAAAAAATTTGCAACATTAAGAGCTTGGAATAGAAAACGAAATTATGTGATGAAAGATATTCGCTATTATTTCAACTTGTTTATAGAAAAAATCCTTTGGGATAAACCTAAAAAAACAACTATTGATTTCAACTCAGTAAAAACAATACTAATTTTGCGCAATGAAGGAAAAATAGGTGATGTCATTGTAGACACTGCAATTATAAAGATACTATCTCAACACGGCTATATAATTGATATTTTAGTTACATCAACAAATGACTCGATATTAAAATATAATAATAATATAAGAAAAATATATATTGCCAATAATATAAGTCTTAATGATTTCATGAAGAAACACAATCACAATGTTAGTAAGGACGTTGTGAGAAAATTAAATGAAAATAATTATGATTTAATCATAGATCCATCTATGTTTAATATTCCTATACATAGACCTAGGCTTTTAAAAGAAATTTCAGCAAAAAACGTTATTAGTTTTAATAAGAAAAGTTGGTTAAAACATTATAGTAAATCAATTTATTTTGATTATAATTTAGATCATATAAAAAAATCATATGAGCTATTATTAGCAGAATTTAATATTAATGAGGAAAGCATAGATTATGATATTTGCTATCCCAATGATATTGATGAAGAAATAGAGAGTTATTTATTTACTCTACCTAAAAACACTAAGAATATTATAATAAACATATTTGCTGGTAGTGATGACCGTTGTTTATCTTTAACTCAAGCTAAAGAAATAGATGAAAAATTAAATTCCCTCTATAATGATATTAATATTATTATTTTAGATCATAAAAAAGTAATACCAGACAATACATTTAACCATGCAAAAATATATATACCAAAATCACTACAACACACTATTGCATTGATCTCAAAAGCAGATCTTGTTATATCACCCGATACCTCTATTGTGCATATTTCTGCAACATTCCGACGCCCTCTAGTAGCAATATATAAAGATGCTATCCACAATAATAAATTGTGGGGACCCGGCTATGATAATTCTCAACAAATTTTCGTTTCTAATGCAAAAACATATGAAGACAATAATATTGTTGAACAAATAATAGCTGCATCAGAGAAATATTTAGCCCCCAAATAGCAGTAACTCTTTTTATAAAAGAACTACTAAAATAATGAAAAAATACTCAGATAAAATATAAGGCACTTTTGAAATTTCTTATCTTGTAATTTTAAATAGAGTTACTCAATAAAAAAAAGCCCCTCTCCAGAGGGGCTGCAAAAGACAGGGATGGTGTCCAAAAATAGAACTTAACTCTTTGTTTTTATTGAATTCTAACAGTACACCGTCCACCAACTGTCCACATCCACGAAAAAACGACCACATTGAAAAAAAAGATAAGCCTTCTAAAAATGGAAGGCTTACTCTTTTGTACCCGATTTAAGATTTTCTGAATTTGTCCATAGATCAATAAAATTTCCAGAAACATAAACTTTTACATGAGCAATACCTGACGTCCACCCTTGAGATACCACTTTCTCAATTTCCGTTCCGTCTTTCACGTAAGTACATTCTGAAGCTAACATTTTTTCTATCGCATCCAAGTCTTTATGTTTAGCCGCGGCTGATAACCTGTTAAATGAATCTTCTGAAATACAAACAGGATAATCATTAGAAAGATATGCTGCATTTGCAACGCCCATTGGTAGCAATGCAAATAACATCCCTAAAATATTTTTTCTCATTAAAAATCCTTATAACTTTTTTCAATTTAAACAACTAAACTAAATAGCGGTTCAATTACTTCAATTTCTGTAATTATAAAGGAGTGTATCTACAATGAGTAAAATTGTCATTTCTGTACTAGTGATTGCAGTCCTTAATCTGCTTTCAATAAATACTGTATCAGCTCAAAACTACCCTTGTTCTGGTAAAAAAGGCGGTGTATCTCACTGTGAGAATGGTAAATTTATTTGTAATGATGGAAGCACAAGTAAATCAAAACGAGTTTGTACTGATGAAAGTGATACAAAGAAAAAATAGAACATTTCAGATATAAACAACGCCCGGAACACTCCGGGCATTTTCATTAAATCGCTAACGCCTGTTGGCAATACTTATCAAGATGTGGCTCTACTCGTTCAATCAATTGAGGTTTTGAAATAAACCGCGTTACGGTTTCATGGCTGACGAACGTCGCGCCACAATTGATATTCTGGCACTGGTTATAACGTTCTTTGGTATCGGAAGATATTTGCTGACTACTACGAGTATGTGCGGCATGACCACAAACAGGACAAATCATCATAAACGGGTTACCTCTTTATGATGTGGAAATTACCTGTAATTATACACAGGCACTATTCCTTATCCATATCTATCTCACTGCTTTTAACTTCTAATTCTAACGAGGTGGTAAACCCGCTATTGTTCAGGGAATGGCTCACCGTGACCAATGTCCAATAGGCTTCATCAATCTCAGGTTTAAAACCGCTCACTTGTACCGGCAATTCAGGAAAGAGATCCGCACGTCCTTTTGCAAGGGTAATGCTAAATGAAGCAACGCCCCGCTGTATTTTTTCCCATGCGGCTTTAGCAGCGCGTTCGGCATTGGTTTTACTTGCATAAGTGTGAGACAACACCATCACATTACCTTCTTCACCGACAAGGTACTCCCCTTGTTTCTCTTCTTCTTTTTTCGGTTTATCGGTAGTCGGTTTTCTACGGCGAATTTGTGACTGTGTTTTTTCTTGTGGCTTACGGGTATTTAAATAATTGGCAGTCACGCCAGTGTAAGCACCTCTATCGACTAATGAAAAACGGTGTCCATCCCCCACACTGCGGGTGATTTGTACTAGCGGTAATGCTTGACCACTGGCGGTGGTATTGCCCCCTTGCACCATAAACAGCAAACTCCCGTTTTTAACACAGGCGGTGGCACCATTTAATTGCCCTAAGCGGGTTAAAAAACTGCCGTCTGACTCATTGGTCTGGTCGATGTGTTCAATCTTCACTGTATCAAGACCAGGATCAACCACCGCCGTGACATTATTACGCCCTGCAATGGTTCTCACGATATCGCCTAATGTTTTTTGATGATACGACATTTCACGGCGAACATTCAGCGTTGCCCTAAAGTCGGCACTACGAGCACGTAATGTCATTTTATCGGGTACACCTGAATGCTCTATCTCATCGACCGTAAACGAGCCTTTATGAATAAGGTTTTCACCCTGCCAACCAAGATGTAAAGTTAATACCTCACCCCGTTTTGGCATCATTAATGCGCCGTCAGAATCATCTAACTCAATATCAAGCCGGTCAGCTTCAAAGCCCCGATTATCCGTTAATGAAAGTGAAATTAATCGCCCTTGAATTTTGGCGCTAATATCTTCATCACCGGCAATTAACACGAAAGCTGGCGTGCTACTTTTACCGGTGATCATTTCTGGCAGCATTATGATAAAACTCCTTTCATCGCTTCACCGGCACCATTGGCCATCATGCCTAATTGGTCGCTTAAATCTCCCAACATCTGACTGATGGAGTCATCAACACGCTTTAATGTCAGCGAGAAATCAATTTTTCTGGCGGCGCCGTCTTGGAAAAATTCGGTATGGGTGCGTTGTAAATCGGTGATCACAAACATGCCGTGAATGGTGCCCGTACCATCAATAAACGACCACGCTTTACCACTATCCGCCATTAATTCCAATGCTAACAACGACACTTTACCGCCGGTTAATGAGGGATAAAGCGCTCCCGATAAAGTGATCACATCAGTATCAGGGCCAATAAATTGTTGTGCCGGTCGGCGTGCGACACGTTGAGTAAAACCATGTCGCCACGTTTGTTGTTTTTGTAGAGATTGATAAGGTACTGTGCGTAACTCAAACACAAATACCCCAAGTGCTGCCATCATTACCACACCTCATTATCTTGATAACGGCTATTTAATCGTGCTTGTTTGTCACGTTCACGGCGTTCAATTTCCGCGATAACAAGTTGTGCGATATCTTGCGCGGATTGATTCGATTGAGGATGAATATTAATTTCATAATGTGCCGGCGCGCCTTGATAACGTTGTTGCTGAATGTTCACGTTAGCCGGTGCCGTACGATAGTTTTCAACCGGCAAACTGTACGGGTGTAACGGGGCATTTTGTGCCTGTAATGAAAAGGCACTGCCTAGCGATAATGCGGCTGTCGCTAACATGGCGGTGTGTTTACGGCTTGTGATATTCGCAGGGCCCTCAACAATTTCAGGGCCATTTTCGCCGGCAATACCAAACTGACCACGGGGAATATAACCGCCTGAATCATACAT
This sequence comes from Proteus sp. PR00208, assembly GCF_016238545.1. Classification (NCBI taxonomy): domain Bacteria; kingdom Pseudomonadati; phylum Pseudomonadota; class Gammaproteobacteria; order Enterobacterales; family Morganellaceae; genus Proteus; species Proteus sp. PR00208. The sequence goes on from NZ_JAEHQE010000025.1 coordinate 57,154, forward strand.
ACCGGCAAAATTACTGTTGTAAGAATCTAACGCAGACTGCACTTTTGGATCGGAGGTTTTAGCAAACTCCGGTGTCAATGCTTCTTTGGCAGCGGTTGCCAATTCCCCAATGCTATTTTTAAAGTCTGTCCATTTGTTTTTTATTCCCTGAATAATGGAATCAATCAGGTCGCTACCAAACTGTAAAAATTTAGCCGGTAACGCTTTGGTGTCTTCGACAATCTCATCCCATTTAGTCGATATTGTCGTTTTAAGGAATTCCCATTTTTCTTGGGTGTACTTAACGATTTGATCCCAATTGCTATAAATAATCCCCGGTAACGTTTGTGTCATGAAAAAGGTTTTTATTCCTTCCCAGATACCTGAAATTACAGATTTAACCGACGCCCACGCGGTTTTGGTATAGCCAATAATACTATCCCAATGTTTTGCAATTAAGCCCGGAATCGTCCAGTTAAAGAAGATGTATTTAATCCCTTCCCATGCTTTTAAAATAGTCTCTTTCAATGCTTGCCATGCGATAGCGGTACGCTGTTTAACAGACTCCCACACCTTGGTGATATACGGCTCAATCTTATCCCAGTTTTTATAAATCAGATAAATAGCCCCGGCAATAGCGGCAATAGCTAACAAAATAGGGTTAGCTAACATGGCTTTACCCAATCCTAAAAATGCACTGCCTAATAATTTAATTGGTTTTAATAACAGTGTTAACGCGCCACTGCCTTTAATGCCTAAAATTGACAGGCTTAATTTCGCGGCGGCTAATGGCCCTAACATTGCGGCAATGGATAACGAGAGCACACCCAGTGTGGTAATAATGCCTGCAATGGCTAAACCCACCATAGTCAGTGTTTTAGCCAGTTCAGGGTTTTCTTTCATCCACACACCGACTTTAGAAATAACACTTGTAATACTTTGTGATATCTGACGCAACGGGCTATCAATACCGTCAAAAATCTGAATGCCTAAATCTTCCCATGCAGATTGCAGGTTTTTCATATCCCCGCTTAAGTTATCCGTCATGGTGCCCGCCACTTTTTGGGCTTCACCTTTTGACGCCTTGAGTTCTGCTATTAATTTTTGTAAAGAGCCTGTGGATGCCTGATCTACTAAAACCATTAATGAACTAAAAGCTTCTTCACCGGCTAATTTTTTAAATAAGCCAGCGCGTTGAGCATTACCCATACCTTTAGTTTTTTTGTCTAACTCGACCAATATCTCCGTGAACTCTCTAAAATTTCCTTTTGAATCGGTTGTTTTTAGATTTATTTCTTTTAACGCTTTAGAGACTTCCGAAGTTGGTGCGGCAAGCCGTCCAAAAATAGATTTTAAGCTTGTACCTGCCGTACTTGCTTGAATCCCCGCATCCCCTAACTTGCCAGCAGCGGCGGCAGTAGTTTCTAAATCAACACCTAATGAAGATGCAGGAGGAGCAACATATTTCATGGTATCACCGAGCATTGCTAAATTAACATTAGCTCGTGTAAATACCCCTACCAGCGTATCACTCACTCGACTCATTTCATCAGAGCTTAACCCAAAGCCGGTTAAAATATTGGATCCGATATCTGCCGTGGTACCTAAATCAATATCACCTGCTAATGACATTGCCAATGTGCCCGGCATGGCATTTTTAATTTGCTCAGGCTTAAAGCCTGCCATTGCGTAGAATGCCTGACCTTGCGCCACTTGGTTTGCAGTAAATGCCGTGGTTGCGCCTAGCTCTCGCGCTTGTTCGCGCAACATCTTAAATTCATCGGAGTTTTTATTTAAGCGCGTTAATGCCTGCACCTTTGACATACCAACATTAAACTCGTACCCCGGCATTAAGGTTTGTTTGGCGGAATACAGCATACCGGCACCGGTTGCTGTCATAGTAGCACCGGCGCCCGCCATTTTATTACGTACATCGAGCGTTTTTTGATACTGCGATTTAGCCGCCGCCATGCGCCGTTCTTGTTCGGCACTGCGCCTTAATTGGTTTTCTTGCCGGCGGAGCTGTTGCGTGGTGCGTTCAATATCACCATTAAGTCGCCGTTGTGCTTGACCGAGTTGATTAGTAGAAATGCCATTGGCTTGTAATGCCGAGCGCTGTCGCTGTGCCGACTGCTGTAATTGCTCATATTTGGTTTTGAGTTGCCCCGCTTCCCGTTGCGCTTTTTTAAACGCCTCTAACTGTTTTTTTGTCGGATTTTCACTGTTGGCAATTTCTTTGGCGAGAGTAGCAACACGTTGTCTGGCGGATTGGTACGCTTGCTGTGTGGAGGTTAACTGCTGTTTAATTTTTCGAAAGCCGTCAATTTGTGAGGCTTGCTGATTAAGTGTTTTTAACGAGTCACGCGACTGGCGCACAGCGGACGCCAATCGCTTATTA
>NZ_JAEHQE010000026.1:0-51962 GCF_016238545.1 Proteus sp. PR00208
ATTCGCCATACTCGTCATACTTCAAGCCACAGCGGTGTTGACTACACTCATTCGCACTAGTCACATACTTATGTATGCTCCTAGTGACTCATTCATTTTTCGCCTAGCTGTGACTTAAATTATTTAGAGTATATAACCTTTTCTCTATTTGTTTTTTATCCTTATTTTTATGGTTATATTTATTGATATATAACTAGTTTCTAACATCTAATTCTTTCATTTTACGCTGTATCTTGGTATATACAGCGTGGTCATCCTTTAATTTAAGTGGAATTAGAACATGAAAAAATTATCAGGTAAGTTACTTGCTGGTGCGGTTATCTCTTTTGCTTTAGTGAGTCAAAGTTTTGCATCGGAAAAAGTAACGGTATTTGCGGCCGCTTCTCTTACTAATGCTCTTAATGAAATTTCGGCACAATATAAGCAAGAAAAGCAAACTGAAGTTGTTGCATCTTATGCATCTTCTTCAACACTAGCTCGTCAAATTGAACAGGGCGCACCTGCAAATCTGTTTATTTCAGCAGATCAGCAGTGGATGGACTATGTCATTGATAAAAATTTAATGGTTGCAGATTCACGTCATACATTATTAGGTAATGATTTAGTACTCATTGCCCCTAAAGATAGTCAATTAAATGACGTTGTTATTAATAAGGAAACCAAATGGAAATCCTTACTTAATGGCGGAAAATTAGCTGTTGGCGATCCGGATCATGTGCCTGTTGGTATCTATGCTAAAGAATCATTAGAATATTTAGGTGCATGGGATACAGTAAGCCCAGAAATGGCTCGTACTAATAACGTGCGTAGCGGTATGGCGCTAGTTGAACGTGATGAAGCATCATTAGGTATCGTATACGGTTCTGATGCGGTTGCGAGTGATAAAGTGAAAGTGGTCGGCGTATTCCCAGCTGATAGCCACAAACCTGTTGAGTATCCAATGGCAGTTGTAAAGGGTCAGGACAATAAAGTAGTTCGTGATTTTTATGACTATCTGAAAACACCTCAAGCCGCAGAAATCTTTAAGAAATACGGCTTTAGCCCACTGTAGGAATTATACTTTTGGAGATGTTAAGTGAATACGAATGGCAAGCCATCATACTAAGCCTTAAGGTATCGACTGTTGCAGTTATAATCAGTCTACCTTTTGGTATTTTTATGGCTTGGCTTTTAGTTAGGGTACGTTTTCCTGGTAAATCATTGCTTGATAGCATTATTCATTTACCTTTAGTTCTGCCACCTGTTGTGGTCGGTTATCTTTTACTGATCAGTATGGGGAGACGTGGATTTATTGGTGAATGGTTGTATAACTGGTTTGGTTTTAGCTTTACCTTTAGTTGGCGAGGCGCAGCACTTGCATCCGCAGTAGTTGCATTTCCACTGATGGTAAGGGCAATTAGACTAGCATTAGAAGCTGTCGATCAACGCATGGAGCAAGCTGCAAGAACCTTAGGGGCTTCGCCGTTGCGAGTCTTTTTTACCATAACGTTACCTTTGTCTATGCCAGGGATCATCGCAGGAATTGTGTTGGCATTTGCGCGCTCATTGGGAGAATTTGGCGCAACAATCACTTTCGTTTCCAATATTCCAGGGGAAACAAGAACCATTCCTCTGGCAATGTATACCTTGATTGAAACACCAGGTGCGGAAATGGATGCCGCCCGTTTATGTGTGATTGCAATTATTTTGGCGCTCGTCTCTTTAATGGCTTCAGAGTGGCTAACTCGTTGGGGTCGTAAAAGATTGGGGGGCGTATGCTAGAGATGAATTTTAAACAGGCGCTAGGATCACTGCGTCTGGAAGTAAATACTGAACTGCCAACAGAAAGTATTACGGCAGTTTTTGGTTTATCTGGTGCGGGTAAAACTTCACTGATTAATGTGATTGGCGGGTTAACCAAACCAGATTCAGGGCGGATTGTATTAAATAATCACACACTGGTTGATACTGAAAAGAAAATTTATCTGCCACCTGAAAAACGTAAAGTGGGTTATGTATTCCAAGATGCACGGCTGTTTCCTCATTACACAGTGAGAGGAAATCTGCTTTACGGTATGTCACCGACAATGAAAGTGCAGTTTGATCGCATTATTTACTTATTAGGCATCGAACATTTACTTTCGCGTTTTCCTATCACCTTATCAGGCGGTGAAAAGCAACGTGTTGCTATTGGACGAGCGTTGCTGACAGCTCCTGATATTATGCTAATGGATGAACCTTTAGCATCGCTTGATTTACCGCGTAAACGTGAGTTACTGCCGTATTTAGAAAAGCTCTCTCAAGATGTACAAATTCCTATTTTGTATGTGAGCCATAGCCTTGATGAAATTATTCGACTTGCAGATAATGTTATTGTGATGGATGCAGGAAAAATTAAGGCGACAGGTAAGCTAGAAGATGTATGGGCAAGTAGTGCATTACGTCCTTGGTTACAAAAAGAGACGTTAAGTAGCATCGCCAATGTCATGGTGGTAGAACACCATAGCCATTACGATATGACGGCAACGGCTTTTGGTAATCAAGTGCTGTGGTTGCCTCAAATAGAGGCGAAAATCGGTCGTGATGTGCGTGTGCGTATTGATGCTTCTGATGTATCACTGACTACCACTCGTCCTTCAAATAGTAGTATTCGTAATATTTTGCATATGAAAGTGGTTGAAACCATAACGAATGATGGTCAAGTTGATGTAAAACTTGTCAATGATGGCAATTATTTATGGGCGAGGATCACACCTTGGGCAAAAGATGAATTAAATATCCAAGAAGGACAATGGCTTTATGCGCAAATAAAAAGTATTTCGCTAAGTCGCCATCTTTGATTTTTTCGTTTTATCAATACATAAAAACCTCATCTTAGATGAGGTTTTTGTCTTTTAAAGAGAGTGATCAAGACAAAATATATTTATGGATAGTCTCAGCAATACCTGGCTGTGAATTCACTTTAGTGACCATTTTAGCGCGCGCTTTTACTTCATCTGAAGCATTACCCATTGCAACACCTAAACCAACATGTTCTAACATACTAAGATCATTAAAATTATCACCAAAGGCAATAACATCATTCATACTCATGCCATTTGCTTCAACCCAGCGTTGTAAACGACGGCCTTTGCTGTTGCCTTTTTTGGCGATATCAACTTGATCAATCCAAGACCATTCACACTCTAAGCCTACTTGTTGCTCAATTTTCTCAACTAAAGTACGCAATTCATCGTGATCAGGCGTTGTAGTGGCTATTTTCCAAATTGCATTAACATCATGCATGGCTTTATAGAAATCATCGACTTTAACGAGATTAGGGCGTTGTGCGATAGGTAATGTTTCTGACCATTTTAAAGTGCGTTGAACAGGGGAGGATAATTGGTCATAAAGCATTGCATCGTCGGCATAAACCAAGTGATGGATATCGGTTTGTTTAACGAGATCTAATACAGCTCTGGTTTCTTGTGTAGTTAGTGGATCAGACTCTAATACTTTTTTACCAATATAATCATAAAGGTAAGTTCCATTACAGCAGATTGCAGGGGTATCAAGATCGAGCGCTTGATAGAATGGATGAATAGCAACATGATGACGACCTGTTACAATTAAAACTTTAACGCCTGCTTTTCTTGCAAGATTGAGTGCTTCTAAAGATTCTGGCAGGATACGTTTTTGGTCATCAAGCAGTGTGCCATCAAGATCCAAAGCAATAACGCGATATGACATAAATAAGCCCCTTGATAGTATTAAGATGCAATGGTGTTGATGTTACACGTTAACCAATAAAAGATAAACTAGCTTAATCGTTACAATCAAACGTTAGTTATTCTATTATTCTTTATAAATCAATGGGTAATGGGTTTTAAGGAGAAGGGATGAAACAGGTAGTCTACGTAGCAAGTCCAGAGAGTCAGCAAATTCATGTTTATGCGTTAAACACCGAAGGTGAAATGGATTTATTGCAGGTTGTTGAGGTTGCAGGGCAAGTGCAACCAATGATTGCAAGTGCTGATGGAAAATACCTTTATGTGGGTATTCGTCCTCATTTTAGTGTGGTGACATTTGCGATAGCTTCTGATGGTCAGTTAGAACAAAAGGCGACAACGTCAATTCCAAGCACGCCTGTCCATTTATGCTTAGATAAAACAGGGTGCTTTTTGTTTGTTCCTTCTTATCATCAGGGTAATTTAGCTGTTTTACCTATTAATGCGAAGGGGATCCCTCAATCACCTATTCAAATTATTGAAGGCTTAAATAAGCCTCATTCATCTAACATCGATTGGAATAATAAACAACTGATTGTGCCTTGCTTAGGTGAAGATCATATCCGTTTATTTGATTTATCAGAAGACGGTCGTTTAACAGAAGCGGGTACTGAAGAGCTGACAACAGCACAAAATGCGGGCCCCCGTCATATGGCATTCCATCCTAATGGTGATGTGTTTTATTGCCTTAATGAATTAGATGCGACAATCAATATATATCGTCGTATGGGTGATTTATATCGCTTAATGCAAACGGTCGATATTGTGCCTGAAACATTTAACAGTACCCGTTGGGCGTCAGATATTCATATTACACCAGATGGCCGTTTTCTTTATGCAAGCGAACGCTCTGAAAGTTTTATTTGTGCGATGGCAATTTCAGAGGCGGGCGACTATCTGCAACCTGTGGGTTATTACCCAACACAAACACAGCCTCGTGGTTTTAATCTTGATAACACAGGAAATTATCTGATTTCTTGTGGCCAAAAATCAGATTTTGCGTCGGTTTCTCGTATTGATAAACACACTGGCGCATTAACTGAGTTAGCGTGTTACCCAGTAGGTAAAGGCGCTATGTGGGTTACCGTTGTGACGAAGTAAAGATTACTGTACCTCTAGCAAAATATTTCCTTGCTAGAGGTTTTATTTTTTATAAAAGGTTTATGAGAGATTAACAACTTTCTCAATAGCTTGAGTGAGTTTAGTGAGGTTTTCTGGTGGCATAATAAATGGTGGCATAATATAAATCAGCTTACCAAAAGGTCTTATCCAAACGCCTTCAGCAACAAAGATTTTTTGTAATTTTGCCATATTGACAGGCTCATGCATTTCAACCACACCAATCGCGCCTAAAACACGCACATCTTTCACACTTTTTGCCTGTTTTAACGGTGATAACTCGCATTTTAGTTGTTTTTCAATTTCTGCAACTTGGTTTACCCAATCGCCTTTTGCTAATAGAGATAAACTGGCATCAGCAACTGCACAAGCCAAAGGATTTCCCATGTAGGTAGGACCATGCATAAAGCATCCTGCATCGCCTTGGCTTATGGTTTCTGCAATATGGCGCGTGGTTAAGGTTGCCGATAACGTCATATATCCACCTGTTAATGCTTTACCTACACACATTATATCTGGCGATATTTCAGCATGTTCACAGGCAAACAGCTTACCTGTTCGACCAAAACCAGTGGCTATTTCATCTGCAATTAATAACACATCAAATTCAGTACATAAGGCTCTTGCGTGTTTCAAATATTCGGGATGATAAATTCGCATTCCACCAGCCCCTTGAACAATGGGTTCAAGCATAACGGCAGCAATTTCTTGATGATGTTGCTCTAGCGTTGAGCGTAATGAGTGGATATCAGCGGGATCCCATTCTTCATAAAAACCTGTTTTTGGCGCATCCACAAAGAGATGATTAGGCAGATAACCTTTGTAAAGACTGTGCATGGAGTTATCTGGATCACACACTGACATGGCACCAAATGTATCGCCATGATAGCCCTGTTTTAACGCCACAATACGTTGGCGTTTTTCACCTTTAGCCTGCCAATATTGCAAAGCCATTTTAAGCGCAACTTCAACAGCAACCGAGCCAGAATCTGCGAGAAATATGCATTCAAGAGGCTCTGGTGTTATCGCTAATAATTTTCGACAAAGTGATATTGCTGGTGGATGAGTAATGCCACCAAACATCACATGAGACATATTGCTGAGCTGTGTTGTAACGGCATTATTGAGTTCTGGATGATTATATCCATGAATTGCAGCCCACCATGAAGACATTCCATCAATCAATTTTCTACCATCGGCCAAGACTAATTCAACGCCTTTTGCACTGACGATAGGGTAAGCAGGTAACGGATTACTCATCGAAGTGTATGGATGCCAAATGTGGCGTAAATCGAAAGCGATATCTTCAGGTGTCATTATATTTTTCACTTAATCATGTAAACCAATGGTGATCAATTTTAGTTGACATGATAACCCTATTATTTAAACTGGCAATCACTTTTAAAAAGGAGATTGTATTGTGAGCGCACTAAAACGTTGGACATTAAAAGAAGCCAGAGCATTGTTTGATATGCCATTTTTAGATTTGGTTTTTCAAGCACAACAAGTTCATCGTCAACATTTTGACCCTTCACAAATTCAAGTGAGCACTTTGCTTTCTATTAAAACAGGGGCTTGTCCTGAAGATTGTAAGTATTGTGCCCAAAGCGCGCGGTATAAAACGGGATTAGAAAAAGAGCGCTTAATGGAAGTACAGCAAGTGATTGAATCTGCGAAAAAAGCAAAAGCGGCAGGTTCAACACGTTTTTGTATGGGCGCGGCATGGAAAAATCCGCATGAGCGCGATATGCCTTACCTTGAGCAAATGGTAAAAGAAGTTAAAGCGTTGGGTATGGAAACCTGCATGACACTCGGCAAATTAGATGATTCACAAGCTAACCGATTAGCAGATGCAGGACTGGACTTTTATAACCACAACCTTGATACCTCACCTGAATTTTACGGCAGTATCGTGACAACACGCACTTATCAAGACCGTTTAGATACGCTTGATAAAGTGCGTAATGCGGGTATTAAAGTGTGTTCTGGCGGAATTTTAGGGTTAGGCGAGGAAGTTAAAGATCGCGCGGCAATGCTGGTGCAATTAGCCAATTTGCCACAGCCTCCTGAAAGTGTACCTATTAATATGCTTGCCAAAATAAAAGGGACACCACTTGCAGATAATGAGGATGTCGATCCTTTTGATTTTATTCGTACTATCGCCGTTGCTCGTATCATGATGCCGCGTTCTTATGTGCGTCTTTCTGCTGGGCGAGAGCAAATGAGTGAACAGACACAAGCATTTTGCTTTATGGCTGGGGCTAACTCTATTTTCTACGGTTGCAAATTATTAACGACAACTAATCCGACTGAAGATAAAGATCACCAATTATTCCGCAAGTTAGGCCTAAATCCAGAGCGGTTAGCGGTATCAATGGGCGATAATCAGCAAGAAGAAGCGCTAATGCACGCTGTTGCCAATAAAGACACTGAACAATTTTATAACGCGGCACTGTAATGAGCTGGCAAAACTATTTAGATGAAAAACTTAATGTGCGTAGAAATACGCCATTATGGCGAAAACGCCAAGTGATAAATCATTCTAATGGGCGCTTTCTAACCACGATATCAGGCGAAAAGTATCTTAATTTTTCAGGCAATGATTATTTAGGTATTAGCCAGCATGCCGATGTGATTAACGCGTGGCAACAAGGTGCGAATGAATATGGTGTGGGGAGTGGCGGTTCAGGACATATCACTGGTTTTACACAAGCTCATGCGCAGTTAGAACAACATTTAGCGGATTGGTTAGGTTACGATAATGCGCTGTTATTTTCATCTGGTTACAGTGCCAATCAAGGCGTTATTTCGGCATTACTTGAAAAAGAAGATATCATTATTGCTGATAAACTTTGCCATGCTTCATTAATGGAAGCAGCCACATTATCACCCGCCACGTTGTGGCGCTTTTTGCATAATTCGCCAGATTCTTTATCTCAACGACTCAATAAAACGTCTGCTAATAAAATCCTAGTGGTGACAGAAGGGGTATTTAGCATGGATGGCGATCAAGCGCCATTAAGAGAAACTGCATTAATAAGCCAAAAGCACCATGCTTGGTTAATGGTCGATGATGCGCATGGTATAGGTGTTTTAGGTAAACAAGGTCGAGGCAGTTGTGATGAAGCGGCTATTAAACCTGAATTATTGGTCGTAACTTTTGGTAAAGCTTTTGGTGTGAGTGGGGCGGCTGTGCTTTGCAACAAGCCAACTGCTGAATTTTTTGAACAATATGCTCGCCATCTCATTTACAGTACCTCAATGCCACCGGCACAAGCTGTGGCTTTAAATTCCGCACTGAATGTGATTAAGCAAGCTGATAGTGAGCGGGAATATCTTCAACAATTAATTTATACCTTTCGCCAAGGTTTGGCTTCGCTCCCTATTAAATTATTGCCTTCGCAAACCGCTATTCAGCCAGTAATTATTGGTGATGAACAATTGTGCCAAACACTTTCAGATTATCTGCAATCTAAAGGGCTTTGGATAAAAGCAATCTTTCCACCTACCGTACCTCCTCAAAGTGCACGTTTACGAATAACGTTAACGACTCGCCATCACCTTTCAGATATTAAGCTGTTAATCGAGACGCTTCATGCTTTCTTCAGTCAAAACAGATAAACAACGTATAGCTCAAACATTTGGTAAAGCTGCGATTCATTATGATAATCACGCCAATATTCAGCGCTATAGCGGCAATAAATTAATGGATTTAACACGTCATGATAGTGGCAATATTGTGTTAGATGCAGGATGTGGAACGGGATATTTCAGTCAAAAATGGAAGCAACAAGGCAAGTTTGTTATTGCGCTTGATTTATCACATTCAATGTTACAAGTGGCAAAACAGCAACAGCGAGCCCATGGCTATCTACAAAGTGATATAGAGCACTGTGCGATTACGCCACAAAGTGTGGATATTGTTTTTAGCAATTTAGCGATGCAATGGTGTGATGATTTATCTGTTGCCGTTAAAACGTTAATGAACACCGTAAATGTGAAAGGAGCACTTTATTTTTCAACACTTGCCACGTCGACATTACAAGAAGTCAGAGACGCTTGGCAATCGCTTGATAATCATGAACATGTTAATCCCTTTTTATCCCCTCAAGATATCGAGAACGCCTGTGCTGGTTTCCATTGCCAATTTTCTACCGAAATTGTCACAGAACAATATGATTCATTACATGCGCTCTTTGCTTCTTTGAAGGGCGTTGGTGCCAATTTTGTGCAAGGTGATCGCCAAAAAGGCTTGATGACACGACAAAAACTCCATGCATTAGAAAATGTGTGGAAAACAGACTCAGGAAAATATTTACTCACTTATCAAATTGTTATAGGAAAAATATCACATGGCTAAAATATGGTTTTTAACAGGCACAGATACAGAAGTGGGTAAAACTGTAGTAAGCAGTGCTCTATTACAATGTGCTGCGCACCAAGGGTATCGAACCGTGGGCTATAAACCTGTAGCATCAGGAAGTGAGTGGTTGAATGAAGGTTTACGTAACTCGGATGCGTTAACATTGCAAAAATTCAGCACAGTAAAATTAGATTATCACCGCGTTAACCCTTATTGCTTTGAAACGCCGACATCGCCGCATATTGTCAGTCAAGAAATGAATCAGCCTATTGATTTTGATGTGATGTCAGAAGGCTTGTCTTACTTAAAGCAGCAAGCTGATTGGGTTTTAGTTGAAGGTGCTGGTGGTTGGTTTACTCCACTGTCAGAAAATCAATTTTTCTCTGATTGGGCTATCAATGAAAATCTACCTGTTATTTTGACTGTAGGTGTTAAATTGGGTTGCATTAATCATGCGTTATTAACGCAACAAGCAATTATTCAGTCTGGTTTAACATTGGCGGGTTGGGTTGCAAATGAAGTTGAACCTGCGGGACGATATCAGAAAGAATATTTGGCAACATTAAAACAGCATATTAAAGCACCATTCTTAGGCAAAATACCCTATTTAAATGAAGTAAAAGAGCATAATTTCACTCCTTATCTTGATCTTTCTTGTTTAAAACTAAGTTGATAGACCGTTATTAAGTAAATTATAAAAGTCTATTTTTTATACCAATAAAAAAATAAAAAAAATAAATTTCGTCAATTTTGAGGGATATTTTAAGGTGGAAAAAAAGACGTAACCTACCGAGAGATAACAACTTTGTGTAGTTATCCACTATTCCTGTGGATAACCTTGTGTATTACCATTATAAAAATACGCTAAATAGAGAGAACACAAGGCATTGCTAAAGATTGGTGTTATTCTCAACTTTTATTTTTAATTCTTATATATCAATTAATTAAATAAAATCAATAGAGAGAGTGGTGTTGGTGTGTCTCTTTGAATAATTCATAAAAAAGGGGGTTGCTTTTTGGAAAAATCCCAGTTCCAAAATTGGGGATAACTTATGCTAATTATTCAGACAAATTTTATCAGATAGAGATTGAAGCTGGATTTTTATCCAGTATTATAGGGAGGGCCAGCGAGGAGAAGAAAATATGAGCAAAGATTTCAAACTGCATTCTGAATTTAAACCAGGTGGTGATCAACCTGCCGCTATTGCCTCACTCTGTGAAGGATTAGATGATGGTCTTGCTCATCAAACTCTTTTAGGGGTAACAGGTTCAGGTAAAACTTTTACGATTGCCAATGTGATCGCCAATCTAAATCGTCCGACTATGGTGTTAGCGCCAAATAAAACATTGGCGGCACAGCTTTATAGTGAGATGAAAGAATTCTTCCCTGAAAATGCAGTGGAATACTTTGTTTCTTATTATGATTATTATCAGCCAGAAGCGTATGTTCCAAGCTCTGATACCTTTATTGAAAAAGATGCTTCTGTTAACGAACATATCGAGCAAATGCGCTTATCTGCTACTAAAGCCTTGCTAGAACGTAAAGACGTCATTGTGGTGTCATCCGTGTCAGCCATTTATGGTTTAGGTGATCCCGATAGCTATTTAAAAATGATGCTTCACCTGACTAACGGCATGATAATCGACCAGCGTGCCATTTTACGCCGTTTAGCTGACTTACAATATACTCGTAATGATCAAGCCTTTCAGCGGGGGACATTTCGTGTCCGTGGTGAAGTGATTGATATCTTCCCTGCTGAATCTGACGATTATGCATTACGTGTTGAGCTATTTGATGAAGAAGTTGAACGCCTTTCACTGTTTGACCCTTTAACGGGGCAAATTCACTACAATGTGCCTCGTTTTACTGTTTATCCTAAAACGCACTATGTCACACCTCGTGAACGTATTCTTGAAGCGATGGAAGAGATCAAAAAAGAACTCGCAGATAGACGCAAAGTACTTTTAGCTAACGATAAACTTGTTGAAGAGCAACGCGTGACACAGCGTACTCAATTTGATCTCGAAATGATGAATGAGTTGGGATATTGCTCCGGTATCGAAAACTATTCACGCTATTTATCAGGTAGAGGCCCCGGTGAGCCACCACCAACCTTATTTGATTATCTTCCTGCTAACGGTTTACTCGTAATTGATGAATCACACGTTACTATTCCTCAAATTGGTGGAATGTATAAAGGCGACCGTTCCCGTAAAGAAACCTTAGTTGAATATGGCTTCCGTTTACCTTCTGCGCTTGATAACCGTCCATTACGTTTTGAAGAGTTTGAGGCGTTAGCACCACAAACGATTTATGTTTCAGCAACACCGGGTAAATATGAACTTGAAAAATCGGGTGATGAAATTGTTGAGCAAGTTGTAAGACCAACAGGTTTACTTGATCCGATTGTTGAAGTGCGGCCTGTGGCAACACAAGTCGATGATTTACTCTCTGAAATTCGTATTCGTGCAGCGAAAAACGAACGTGTATTAGTAACAACACTGACAAAACGGATGGCAGAAGATTTAACGGAATATCTTGAAGAGCATGGTGAACGTGTTCGCTATTTGCACTCTGATATTGATACGGTTGAGCGTGTCGAAATCATTCGTGATTTGCGCTTAGGTGAGTTTGATGTATTAGTGGGTATCAACTTACTTCGAGAAGGTTTGGATATGCCAGAGGTCTCTTTGGTGGCGATCTTAGATGCTGATAAAGAAGGCTTCTTACGTTCAGAGCGTTCATTGATTCAGACAATTGGTCGTGCGGCTCGTAATCTTGAAGGTAAAGCGATTTTATATGGCGATAAAATTACCGATTCAATGGCGAGAGCGATAAGCGAAACTGAACGTCGTCGTGAGAAACAACAACAGTTTAACCTTGAGCATGGCATTGTGCCTAAAGGATTAAATAAGAAAGTTGGTGATATTCTCAAGATTGGTCAGCCTTCTCAGGGACGTAATAAGAAAGGGCACAAAGCAACAGATATCCATGAAAATTATCCGTTGTTATCAACGGCTGAATTGGAAAAAGAGATCCAACGTTTAGAAGCCGAAATGTATCAATATGCAAAAGATCTTGAATTTGAGAAAGCGGCGAGTACTCGTGATAAGTTGCAAGCGTTACGAGCTCAATTTATTGCTAACTCTTAATTAGATAAATTAAGTTCACAAACTAATAAAGGGATATCCGTATTTTTACAGGGATTATCCCTTTTTATCTTCTATCTTCCATTTTTTGCCTTGTTTGATATTCCCTTAATGGCGTTCAACTGTTTAAATACCACCACAAACAAAGCGTCAATTATTTACAAAGATAAAAAAGACATTAAGGATAGTGAATGAGTGGTTATGTTTATGCAGGGTTTCCCAGCTCTGCTGGGGTAATTCTTGGTGTTATTCTTCTTATTATGCTTTTTAAATGGCTACGCAAATTTGCTGTACAAGATAGTGAGTTGCAAAAACCATCAACAGCGGGGCAGGAGCCCATTTTATCTGAAGCAGAAAATACGTCAGGTCAGTTGTTACCCAATGAATGGGGTTTATATGTTGCAGCACCTTATGCCGCAATGAATGAGTGGGCATATAACGAATATGATAAAGGTAAAGATGATGGTGGATTATCAGCAGGTTGGGGAATTAACGACCGTTGGGATTTAGTCTATCAACTATTTTGGTTGCTCACTCAAGGTCACACCAATGATTTTTATCAGCTACGTGACCAAATTTTGGATGGTAAAGAAGACGATGTTCAGTCATTAAAAAATGATATTTTACTTTCTGAGTTAACTGAACACGATAAAAATGAGCGTTTATGGCAAATCGATATGATGAGCACAAATCGCATGAATATCCAAAATGTGAAATACCTTATTTGGGATCTCTGTCGTTTTAACAAGCTCTGTTTAGAAGGTTGCCAACAAGGTTATATTACTCAACAAGAAGCCCAAACATGGTCATTAATGAGCGCATCAATGTTGCGTCGGATTTATGATGGTTGGGAAGATATGTGGAGAAATTTTATTGCTGCTCGTTGGTTTTGGGCAAGTGGCGATCAAGATTGGGTATCTTCTCATCAAGCTTTTACGGATGTTATACAAAATATTCTGAATGCGGAAGATACGTTGGCAACAGAAGAGAATTGGGTCATGGAGTTGCCTCCATTAGATTTAATGTCGTTTTCTCGTACTGTAGCGGGTCTTGGTTTGATGAAAAATGATGTACCAATGACGCTCGACGAAATTGAAGAAGTGATTAGTCAGCGTATTACATTAAAGCAGCTTAATAGCTAATAACACGTTGAAAACCAATAGTGATATTGTGTTTTTGTCGACAAAAAACCGCACTTGCTGTTTATTGCAAATGCGGTTTTTTTATGAAAGTAGGTAATTAAATACTATTTAACGGTCTGAGGTGATGCATTACGTTGCCCTAATTGTTGCAACGTTAACTCAATAGCTTTGCCTAATAGATGACGGTCGTGACGATAAGGAATATCTTTGGCTTCCAATTGAGCTTGCACAATTAATCGACCTTTCATCGATTCATATTGTGTTTCAGGGCTAATAATCACGGCATCTATGGTTTGCAAACCAATATAATTCTCCATCATGGCGATTTTATCAGACATCGTCATACTGGCAGCCGCAGGGCTTAGTTCTTTGCCTAAATTACCAATATAAATGGTTGTTGCACTGCTACGGCGTAATGCTTGTGCAAGTTCTGGTAGTAATAATAAAGGCATTAAACTGGTAAAAAAGCTACCGGGACCAATTAAGATCAAATCTGCTTGTTCAATCGCTTCAATGGCTTCTCGTGTAGTCGGTACTTTAGGGTAGAGATCAAGCTTTTGGGGGATCTTTGGTAAAATATCAACATTGACCTCACCATAAATCTCATTTCCTTGGTCATCTATCGCCATAAGGTCAACGGCTTGTTCAGACATAGGAATAAGGTGAGCATTCACTCTTAATAATCCGCGGATAAGATTAATGGCTTCTAAAGGTCGAACACTTAAGTTATCAAGTGCTTTAAGCATTAGATTACCTAAATTATGTCCTGCCAGTTCGCCTGTACCAGAAAAACGGTATTCAAACATTGCAGAAGCAACGGAAGGCTCAGTAATTAACTGATTAATACAATTGCGCATATCGCCCCACGCAATGCCACCTTCTTCTTGGCGAATACGGCCAGTAGAACCGCCATTGTCTGTTGTTGTAACAATACCAGTGAGACGAGAGCCTAAGTAGGAGAGTGCTGAAAGCACACGTCCAAGGCCATGACCACCACCAAGGGCAACAACACGATCTAAATCACTTAGCGTGCGATTTCGCATATTTGTTCTACTCATCTTTAAAAATTTGCCGCTAATTTATCACAATTAAATTTTAAGCCTATGATCACGACGTGATTTCATCACATTCCTAGTTTAATTTTACTTTTGATAGCCTAATATTTAATCAATGAAAGTGTTTTTACTTATGTTATTAAAGTGATTAAAGTGTCGTAAGTCGTTGTATTATAAATTATATAGCGAAAACATTATTCGCTTTTTGAAAGATTAGCAGGTAGAATCCACAATAAATATATAGGTATTAGAAACCTGTGAAAAACAGGTAAAGATTAACTCCTAGCCTTAACGTCTAAGTCATGTGTTTACAAGATATGATGTTCTGGCCGTGACGAAACAAGTCACCAGGGTGCAAGGTAGAAATGCCCGCATCTCCCGATTTGGAAAGGTGTTACTATGCAACAACTCGTTGATGCGTTTTCCCGCAAATTTTTCTATTTACGTCTTTCAATTACAGACGTGTGTAATTTTCGTTGTACTTATTGCCTACCTAATGGTTATAAGCCTAACGGTCATAAATCATTTCTTTCGTTAGATGAAATCAGCCGACTGACACAATCTTTTGCTGCATTAGGGACAGAAAAAATTCGCCTAACTGGTGGTGAGCCTACAATGCGTCGTGATTTTACTGATATTATCGCAACCATTAAAGACAATGCGGCTATCAAAAAAATTGCAGTTACAACAAATGGTTATCGATTATCTCGTGATGTCGCTCAATGGCGTGATGCCGGTTTAAGTGCAATTAATGTGAGTGTTGATAGCCTCGATCCTCGTCAATTCCATGCTATTACAGGGCAAGATAAATTTAGCCAAGTGATGGAAGGTATTGATGCTGCATTTACCGCAGGTTTCGAAAAAGTCAAAGTCAACGTTGTGTTGATGCGCAATGTAAATGATAAAAACCTCCCTGATTTTCTAAATTGGATCAAAGACAGACCCATTCAGCTGCGCTTTATTGAATTAATGGAAACTGGTGACGGTAGTGATATATTCAACCGCTTTCATTTGTCTGGTGAAGTTATTCGCCAGCGTTTACTCAATGAAGGTTGGTTACAAATTCCTCGCGCTCGTAGTGACGGGCCTGCTCAAGTATTTACCCATCCTGATTATCAAGGTGAAATCGGTCTTATTATGCCTTATGAAAAAGACTTTTGCCTAACCTGTAACCGTTTACGTGTTTCGGCCATTGGTAATCTCCATCTTTGCTTATTTGGTGAAAATGGTATTCCTTTACGCGATCTGCTTGCTGATGATAGTCAACAAGAAGCATTACAACAGCGTATCCAGGGTGGTCTTCTTCATAAACGAGAAACCCATTTTCTTCATCAAGGCGATAGCGGTATTACACCGAACTTATCTGTGATTGGTGGATAGTTTTTCGCTCTGTTATTTCGTTAATTTCAGGAGTTGTGCATGTCTCAACTAACTCATATTAATGCTGCCGGTGAAGCTCACATGGTGGATGTTAGCGCTAAAGCTGAAACAGTGCGAGAAGCGCGTGCTGAAGCCTTTGTTGAAATGTCAGCAGAAACATTAAGCATGATCACCGAAGGCAAACATCATAAAGGTGATGTATTTGCGACCGCAAGAATTGCAGGTATTCAAGCAGCAAAAAGAACATGGGAGTTAATCCCATTATGTCATCCGCTGTTATTAACTAAAGTTGAAGTGCGTTTAGAAGCACTCACAGGATCCAACCGCGTACGTATTGAATCTGTTTGCCGTTTAACGGGTAAAACAGGGGTTGAGATGGAAGCATTAACTGCGGCATCGGTAGCTGCGTTGACGATTTATGATATGTGCAAAGCTGTTCAAAAAGATATGGTGATAGGACCTGTACGTTTATTAGAAAAAACAGGTGGTAAATCAGGTCACTTTAAGGTGGAAGCATGATTAAGGTTCTCTTCTTTGCTCAAGTCCGTGAATTAGTGGGTGTTGATTCGCTTGAATTAGATTGTAAATACCACACAGTAGATGATTTACGTAAGGCATTAATTACTAAAGGTGAACGTTGGTCACTCGCATTAGAAGATGGCAAGTTACTCTCTGCGGTAAACCAATCCTTTGTTCAAGGTTCTCACGTTATTAATGATGGTGATGAAATCGCTTTTTTCCCACCTGTTACAGGAGGATAAGATGAGCGCATCAACTCGTATTTCAGTACAAACCGAAAATTTTAGTGTTGGTGATGAATACCAATGGCTTTCAGAGTGTGACAGCGATGGTGCTGTTGTGACATTTACGGGTAAAGTTCGTAATCATAATCTCGGTGATGAAGTAAGTACGCTCACGCTTGAACACTATCCAGGAATGACTGAAAAAGCACTAACAGATATTGTGAATGAAGCTCGCTCTCGTTGGCCTTTACAGCGTGTAAGTGTTATTCACCGCGTTGGAACTTTGCATATTGGTGAAGAGATAGTGTTTGTCGGTGTCACCAGTTCTCATCGCAATAGTGCATTTGAATCTGCTGAATTTATTATGGATTTCTTAAAAACACGCGCACCATTTTGGAAAAAAGAAGGGCTTTCTGAAAACAACGACAGATGGGTTGATGCACGCCAAAGTGATTATGACTCGGCTGAACGCTGGGAATAAATCATCACACTGAATTAAACGCTACATTACTTTACTTAAATTTATTTTATGGTGACATTTCATACAGTTTAATTCGTGGAAATGTAAAATCAGTGTGATAAAATTAAATTCTAATGAGTCCATAATGGACTTTTTACTGAAATAAACGTTATTGTTAAACCTAACGTTATCACTATGATTAAAGGGTAATCATCATGGATCGATTTTCACGTTCAAATGATTCAATCGTACAGCGCACAGGTTCTGGCCTACAAACCTTTATGGCTCAGGTTTATGGTTGGATGACTGTAGGTCTGTTACTCACTGCGTTTGTTGCACTCTACGTTGCATCAAGCGAAGCATTATTATCAATGATTTTTTCTAGCAAGGTCGTCTTTTTTGGTCTGATCATTGCTCAATTAGGGTTAGTTTTCGTGTTATCTGGTATGGTTCATAAAATGAGTGGCGCAATGGCAACCTCATTGTTTATGCTCTATTCCGTGCTAACTGGTGTGACTATCTCAAGCGTATTACTGGTTTATACCGCATCTTCAATTGCTAGCACTTTCTTTATTTGTGCTGCGATGTTTGGTGCATTAAGTGTTTACGGTTACACGACTAAGCGTAGCTTAACGGGTATGGGTAGCTTCCTGTTTATGGGGCTTATCGGTATCATTATTGCTTCTATCGTGAATATCTTTATGCAAAGCTCAATGATGAGCATGGTTATCTCTTATGCTGGTGTGTTGATTTTCGCAGGTTTAACTGCTTACGACACACAAAAATTAAAAGATATGGGTAATGAAATTAACCAAGAAGATAAAGAAAATATGCGCCGTTACTCAATTATGGGGGCATTAACGCTTTATTTAGATTTCATCAACTTGTTCTTAATGTTACTGCGTATTTTAGGCGACCGTCGTTAATTTTAACGGTATCTACGGATAAACGTAATTTAAAAACAGCATAAAAAATAAATCCCATAACTTTTATAAGTTGTGGGATTTTTTTGTGCATTTATTAAGAGAATTTTTCTGTCGCACATAATTGAAATAGAATGAAGTTTAATTATCTCGTAACCAAGGTGTAATAGTTAAACCTACTAAAGCTCCTTCAGGGCTTAATAACCGTGTGACAGTTTGTCCCCAAGGTTCAATTCGATTATCAACAAGCAGTTGATAGCCTTTTTGTTTTAAAGTTTGAGTGGCGGTATTAATATCTTCTACTTCAAATTCAACCCAATATTGTGGTATCGGCAGATCATTTGGCCAAACATCATTACCAAAGCAAGACATAGCGGCTTGCTCTAAAGGCCACAGTGCAAAATGTTTAACACCTTTTAATTCACCTTCTGATGTTGATAAATAATCACTATTATCTTCCATTGGTTTTAAAGGCAAATTAAGCGCATCTTTATAAAAAAGCTGGCTTTGTGCATTATTACGAGTAATAGAACCAAAACCGGCAACAAAGAGAATGTTTATACCAGAAATAGCAGGAGTCATAATATTCCCCTTATTGTTAAGTTAACCACTGTTTCAATATATTAATAATAATAGGTGAAAAGCTTTCTAGTTTTCCATCATCATTAGGTTTTGCTAGTGTAAGTATGGCGAGTTGCGCCATAGTAAGCTGTGATGGGTAAGTTTATTTCTTGTTCTGTATTTTTAGTGAGTATTTCACGATATGATGAAGTAAAAGATTTAATATTATCAGTAATGTACGAACTCATAAGATTACTTTCTGCATGTTTGCGTACTTTTGATAATTTTAATGATATTTCATTGAGTGGGTATCTTTCTCCACTATTCTTTCCCAACTCTTTTTTTTCAAAAGAAATTGTGCATTCTAACGCTGAAATATTAATCTTAGATTTATCAATAGATTTACCCTTCCGCATTTTTATCTTCCAGCTTCGCTACAAACCAACTTAAACCTGTTGCAATCGCATCTAAAATACTGGTTTTCCCTGAACCATTATTACCAATAAATACAGTAATATTTGAGCCATTCTCGTTGCCATCTTTTGTGGCTAACGTGATGTCAGCATCAGTAAAAACACCATAATTTTCAAGTCGTAGTTTGCTGATTTGCATATTGCACGCCTATTGATTTTTTCTTTGGTATCAGTCTATTAGAGTTAGTTATCAAAGTACAGATTTTAAGCTATCTTCCTTTGGAAAAGATAATAGGCAATGCTACCTGTTCCTACAGCAATCACCAATAAAGGCCATAAACTGTGCCATATAACAGTGATATCGGCATTTTTAAGGTAAATCTGTTTTGTGATATCGGTGAAATGGCGAATTGGGTTTATCCATGTGGCATGTTGTAGCCAAACGGGCATGTTTTCTACGGGGGAAATATAGCCAGATAATAAAACAGCGGGCATCATAAACACAAAGACACCAATAAAAGCCTGTTGCTGTGTCGAGCTTAATGCGGATATTAGCAAACCAAAACCCACCAGCGATAAGCCATAAATCAGCATGGTAAAGTAAAACAGCAATAATGAGCCAGAAAAGGGAATTTGATAACCAAATATACCAATAATTAACACGATAGTGCCTTGAATGGCAGCAACGACCATTGCTGGAACGGCTTTACCGACAAAGATTTGCCATGTTGAGAGAGGCGAAACTAACAGTTGATCTAACGTGCCTTGTTCGCGCTCTCTAGCAACAGAAAGTGAAGTCACAATCATGACGCCAATGGTAATAATTAATGCGACTAAAGAGGGCACAATAAACCATTTGTAATTTAAATTCGGGTTATACCAATTACGAACAACAAGTTCTGTTTTATTCAGTAAAGAAGGTGTATTGCCTGCTAATTCAGTTTGATAGTTTTGTACGATTTGCTGTACATAATTAGCGGCAATTTGCGCACTATTAGAATTTCGACCATCTAGGATTATTTGTAATTTAACAGGGACATGGCTTTCTAAATCGGCGCTAAAATTCTGTGGAAAACGAACTAATAAAAGCGCTTTACGATTATCAATAGCCTCTTTTATTTCATGTTCATTTTTAAGCAAAAGAGTTTGAGAGAATGCACTTGCTTTGGCGATACGCTGGGTTAACTCAATAGATTGTTTACCATTATCTTCATCAAAAATGGCAATAGAGGCATTGGTAACATCTAATGTTGCGGCAAATGGAAATAAGATCATTTGAAAGATAACTGGCATTATTAAGATAATGCGAGTTTGAGGCTCTTGTAATAATGACTGTAACTCTTTCATTATCAGGGTGAGAAGACGATAAAACATAAATACTCTCCCTTTAATCTAATCGACGTCGTGTTGCTAACGCCGTTAAGCCAATAAAGAATATGGCAGAAACGATCAACAACCACATATCTAACATTAATATCAATGGAATATCGCCAGCTAAAAATAGTGTTTGCAAACTACTCACAAAATAACGCGCAGGAATAAAATAGGTCACTACTTGAATAAAAAATGGCATGCTATCAATTTCAAAAACAAAGCCTGATAACATAATTGCAGGCAAAAATGCAGCGTTTAACGAAATCATCGCGGCATTAAATTGATTACGCGTTAGTGTGGAAATAAGTAATCCCATACCTAAAGCAGTAGCTAAAAAGAGCGACGTAATGCCACCTAAAATCCACAATGATCCCCGATAGGGCACACCAAGCACAAATACAGTGACTACCATACATAGCACCATGACAAAACTCCCTAACACTTGGTAAGGAATAAGTTTTGAGAGAAGAAGCTCAGTACGTGTAATTTGAGTGGAAAGTAAGGCTTCCATAGTGCCTCTTTCCCATTCACGAGCAATCACTAACGAGGTAAGAATAGCCCCAACTACCGTAATAATAATGGTGACGGCACCTGGAATAATATAGTGCTGACTAATTGCCGCAGGGTTAAACCAATAGCGAGGTTCGATTTCAATTAATGGCGTCGTATCAATACCTTTACTGATAGCTTGTTGTTGTAACCAAATTTGCCAAACCCCTTTTGTGTAAGCTTGTACAAAGTTTGCCGTATTAGGTTCACTGCCATCGGTGATCACTTGAATGGGGGCTTTAGTATCTTGGCGAGCAAGTAATTCAGCAAAATTAACAGGAATAACCACAATGCCGCGGATTTGCCCCGCCTGCATTTTATCGATTAATAATTGTCGATTATCGCTAATAGTTGCATTGATATAGGGTGAATTCGTGAAGGTGTAAACAAGCTCTTGTGCTGGTTGGCTTTGTTGATTAGTTAAAATGCCAATATTTAATTTGCTTGAGTCTAGATTAATGCCATATCCAAAAATAAACAGCAAAGTAAGTGGGATAACAATAGCAATTAGGGCACTGCTGGGATCACGAGTAATTTGCTTTGTTTCTTTTAAACACAGTGCGTATAAACGTCGCCAAGAAAAGCGGGCATGAGATGATTGAGCTGAATTATGCATGTTTTTCGCTCCCTTTATCATTTTCACTTTCAAGTTTTTTATCGTAATCCAGCACTAAACCAATAAAGGCATCTTCCATTGAAGGGGTTGGATTATCTTTGCTGGCAACCATTTTTTTCAGAGAATCAGGCTCGCCAGCTGCAATGATTTTGCCTCGATAAACCAAACCAATGCGATCGCAATACTCTGCTTCATCCATAAAGTGAGTGGTAACCATCACGGTCACTCCTTTATCCACCATGCCATTAATATGTAGCCAAAACTCTCTTCGCGTTAATGGGTCAACACCTGATGTAGGCTCATCTAAAAAGAGAATATCAGGCTCGTGCATTAATGAGCACGCAAGGGCAAGGCGTTGTTTATAACCTAAAGGTAAGGTTTCAGTGATTTGATTCACCATCGGCTGTAAACCAAAGGCAGTTATCATATCGTTGATTTTATCGCGTTGTTGTTTGCCATGTAAGCCATAAACACCTGAGAAGAATTTCAAGTTTTGTCCCACTTTAAGGTTGCCATAAAGTGAGAATTTTTGTGCCATATAACCTAAATGTTGACGCGCTTTTCCAGAGCTCTCTTTCAAGTCCATACCTAGCACAAGGGCTTTACCGCTGGTGGGGACTAATAAACCACACATCATTTTAAAGGTTGTCGATTTACCTGCACCGTTAGGGCCTAATAAACCGAAAATTTCACCACGTTTAACTTGGAAATCGACATGATCAGTCGCTGCAAATTGACCAAACATTTTGGTTAACTGTTGCGCTTCAATCACGGTTTCATTAGGTGCGGGAGGGATCTGAGGCATAATTTCAGCTAATTCAGATTTATGAGAAGGACCGCCTCCTAATAAATCTATAAAAGCATCTTCAAAGCGAGGTGTAGCAGGAATAAGCTTCGTATCAGATTTACCCAAAGCGCTTAGTAATTCAGTTTGATTACTCTGTTTTTTCAGGATCAAACGAACGGATTGCCCTTGAATAACGCCATCCGTAACTTGAGGTTGAATAATGGCCTGTTGTAACACTTTTCTACGCTGATGACCTTCAACATTAAGTAGAAAAGAGCGACCTGCCATTTTTGCTGTTAAATCTTGAGGAATACCACTATAAAGTAGCTCTCCTTTGTTAAGTAAGAGAATGTTTTTACATTGCTCTGCTTCATCAAGATAAGAGGTGCTCCATAGTATCAACATGCCATCGCTGGCCAAAGCATGCACCATTTGCCAAAGCTCACGGCGTGCAATGGGATCGACACCCACGCCTGGCTCGTCAAGAAGCAGAACTTTAGGACTACCTAATAAAGTACAAGCCAGCCCAAGCTTTTGTTTCATGCCTCCAGACAGATTACCTGCAAGGCGAGATGTAAAGCGAGTGAGATCAGTAAATGTCAGTAGTTGTTGATAAACTTTTTTACGCTCTTCACCCACGACATTTTTTAAATCGGCATAAAGATTGAGGTTTTCTAATACTGTTAAATCTTCATACAGACCAAATTTTTGTGGCATATAGCCAAGAATAGCTCTGACATCGACACTCTGTTTTTGCGGATCCATTCCTAAAATACGAATATCACCAGCATCAGGCTTTAATAAGCCTGCAAGCATACGAATTAAGGTTGTTTTGCCTGCGCCATCAGGGCCAACTAAACCCGTCACAGAGCCACCTGTAATGGTGGCTGTTAATGACGAAACAGCGGGGCTTTCCAGTCCTGTAAAGTGTTTTTCAACACCGAGAAGTTCGATAGTGTAATCAGCGAGTCCCATTTTTCCCCCACACTTAATGAGAGGAAGCAAATTTTAAGGTGACAGGCATACCTTGGCGTAATGCGTCATCAGCATCCGTCACAACTACTCTGAGGCGATACACTAAATCGGTTCTTAACTCCGGTGTTTCAACACTTTTTGGGGTAAATTCGGCTGTTGGTGAAACAAATCCAATCGTACCGTGATAAGGTTTATCTCTACGTCCATCGGTGTATAGATAAACTTCTCGATTAGGAACAGCTTCGCTTAAGTGAGTTTCACTGATATAAGCTCTGACCCAAACAGGGTTAGTTAATGACACCGTAAATACAGGGCTTCCAGCCGATAATATTGTACCGGGTTCCACCGCTCGAGTTAGCACAGTACCTTGTGATGGAGAGATTAGTTGCGTGTCTTGGAGGTTTAATTCAGCTTGTGCAACAGCGGCTTTAGCTTGCATAACTTGTCCTTTCGCCGCATCAATGTCTTCTTTTCGATAACCATTTTGATACTGATTGAGCTTATCTTGTGCCGCTTTTAAGGCAGCCGCCGCTTGATTGCGATTATTTCTTGCGCTATCTAAATCATTGGCTGAGATGACTTTTCGGTTAGCAAGATCTTGCTGACGTTTATAAAAGTTTTCTGCGTATTGCCAAGCGGCTTGCTTTAATGACACATCAGATTGAGCTTGCGCGATTTCTTCAGTGCGATATCCCGCTTCCATTAAGGCTAATGCGGCGATAGCACTATCTCGTTCGCCATATGCTTTGTTAAGCGCATTACGATAAGGTGCATCGTCGAGCTGACCTAATAATTGTCCTTTTTCAACGGGCGCACCCTCATCAACATGCAATGTATCTAATTTTCCAGCAACACGAAAACTAAGATTGACTGTACGGATATCGACATTGCCATAGAGTACTAATTCAGACTCTTTGTTTTCTTCGTAATAATAGATACCTGCAACAATACTGATAATAATCATTAAGATGATAAAGAAACTGATTTTTTTAGTTTTCATAATAACTCTATTTATGCGTGATGAGTGTTAGTGTAAATCTCTCTTAATCCATTGAGTAATAAAGTAATATGAGTTTTTAACGTGTTGGAGATAATCTGATACTCATTCTTACCAATTCTATCCCATCCCGTTTGTCTTAGAATGGTTTCCCTTACTAAGCGAAATGATAACACTTCTCCTAATATAGCGTGAGTATGTAGCATTGTTGCAGGAAGTGTTTCATCTAAACCGATATAAATAGCTAATAACTTGTTTACTCGCCTTAAAAGTGGCGATAACGCTTGCTGGTGGATAAGAGAATACGCTTCGGTAGGGACAAGCTGTTCCCTTGCCATAATGCGACTAAGATGAATATTTTCTTTATCAAGCACAAGACGAGCATATTGTAAAAAACTATCTGTAATAAGCGTTTGCAGTAATGGGAGGTGTTCTACTGGGTTAGGCCGTTCAAGAAATTCGTCAAGAATGACCACGGTCGGTTCAAAATCAAGGCGAATAAGATCAGCAATATGTTGTGCAACGGCGAGATATAGCCCTTCTTTGGAACCAAAATAATAAGCGATAGCGGCAATATTTTGTTGAGCAGCTTGTGCAATTTGGCGTGTTGTGGCGGCATCTGGCCCATTTTTACCAAAGATCTCACATGCCGCTTCCAATAATTGTCGTTTTGCTAGTTCACCGCGCGTTGTCTTCTGGTGGATGTCTGACATGATAGAAGATACCTTACTTAAGTAAAATGTAACAAAACCAATGATATTAAAAACAGCGATAACAAGGCGTATTATATTAGATGATATTGAACAATAGGGAAAATTTGTGATAAATAATCGAATAAAGCTGATGTGTAATAAAAAAAGTGTAATCTATTATTGAAAATTATTTTTGTATTCTGAATATAGCAAAAACTGTTAGAATAGGTGTTATTAGGTTAACCTAACAAGATTCATTCTCTTTCATCACTGTCTATACCTAGAAATGATAGTACCTATAGAGTAATAATGCCTATAGATTGACAGTATGAAAGCCCGTCATTTTTAATTTCAATCACCGTGTTATACGTTCTGGTTGTAGGAGACTACTGTTTTGACCGATTTTACATCGCTTGGTTTAAGTGAGGCGCTTCTCCGCGCTATTGATGAACAAGGGTATAAAACCCCAACCCCTATTCAACAGCAGGCGATTGAGCCGATTTTGGCGGGTAAAGACGTATTAGCGAGTGCGCAAACAGGCACAGGTAAAACAGCAGCTTTTACATTACCAATACTGGAAAAGTTATCTCAATCAGCAGTAAAAACAAAAGGTCGTCAACCAGTTAAAGCGCTGATTTTGACACCAACGCGCGAGCTTGCGGCTCAAATTGCTGAAAACGTAAAAGCGTATAGCCGTTATATTCCTATTCGCTCGTTAGTCGTTTTTGGTGGTGTGAGCATTAATCCACAAATGATGAAGTTACGTGGTGGTGTTGATGTACTGATTGCAACTCCTGGACGTTTACTCGATCTTGAACATCAAAATGCGGTTGACCTTTCTCGCGTTGAAGTTTTAGTGCTTGATGAAGCTGATCGTATGTTAGACATGGGTTTTATCCACGATATTCGCCGTGTGATCAATAAATTACCGAAAAAACGTCAAAACTTACTGTTTTCAGCGACGTTCTCTAAAGAGATCACGGGGCTTGCTAATTCACTATTAAATAACCCTGTGAGTATTTCAGTTGCGCCAAAAAACTCGGCTGCTGAATCTGTTGATCAATATGTTCATTTAGTGGATAAAAAACGTAAAACAGAGTTGTTATCACACTTAATTGGCTTAGAAAATTGGCCACAAGTGCTTATTTTTACACGTACTAAACACGGGGCGAATAAGCTTGCTGAACATTTAAATGCCGATGGTATTAAATCAGCTGCTATTCATGGCAATAAAAGCCAAGGTGCGAGAACGCGTGCTTTAGCTGACTTTAAAGACGGCAAATTAAAAGCGTTAGTAGCAACAGATATTGCGGCTCGAGGTCTTGATATCGACCAACTGCCTTATGTGGTCAATTTTGAATTACCGCAAGTGGCAGAAGATTATGTTCACCGTATTGGTAGAACGGGTCGTGCTGCTGCAACGGGTAAGGCTATTTCGCTTGTTTGTGTTGATGAACATGGTTTATTAGCTGATATTGAACGTCTATTAAAACGCGAAATTCCACGTTTAGCATTAGAAGGTTACGATCCTGATCCTTCAATTAAAGCGGCTCCTTTACATAAAAAACCAAAGAATAATGCACCGCGTAGAAGTGGTGGTCGTGCAGATATTCGCGGTAAAGATAATCGCAACAATAGTCGTAAAGAGGGCGATAGCGAAGGTAAAGAGTCTGGACGTAATAAAAGCAAAGAAAACTACCGTAATAAAGATGGCTCTCGTACCGGAAAATTAGGGCCTCGCCGTTCACGTAAAAGTGATGAAGGTAGTGATAATCAAAGCCCTTGGTCAAAAGCTAGAAAAGAGTTTTGAGGTTAAAAAGTGCGAGTTCTATTAGCGCCAATGGAGGGGGTTTTAGACCCCCTTGTGAGAGAATTACTCACTTCGATTAACGATTACGATCTCTGTATTACAGAGTTTGTACGAGTTGTAGACTCATTACTGCCAACGAAAGCGTTTTATCGCTTATGCCCTGAATTGCAGACAGAAAGCCGTACTAAAAGTGGAACTCTGGTGCGAGTGCAATTATTAGGACAACATCCACAGTGGTTGGCTGAAAATGCTTTTAGAGCTGTTTCTTTAGGCTCTTGGGGCGTTGATTTAAACTGCGGTTGTGCAAAGTTTATGTAGGGTAAACATATATTACTTAATAAATTGATTAAATAATTTTATACATATATGCTTAAATTTCACACTAATAATAGAGGTCTATTATGGAAAAAAAAGCATATATGAGATTAAATGCCTTTCTTGCAAAGGAAGATATAGAGTATGAAGATTTAGACCACTTTATAAATGAGCCAAGCTGTACAGTATATGATCTAAAAGACGATTGTAGTATCACTGGCCGTTTGTTTGTAAAAGCTCCTGAAGAAAAATCACCAATATGGAAAGATTTTTTAGAACTAGGAATTAATGATAGTCTTGATTACTTAATCAATAAATCTAGTTCAGCTGCATTATTAGTAGAAACATCTAATAGAGTATTGGCTTATACGTTTGGTTATGGACGGTTTTTGCTTGATCAAGATTTATTTATATCTGATTTTGGTATAAAGACAGCTTTAAATACCTTAGAGCACGATAGTTTAAAAAGTATTGATTTATTTAGTATAGAACGAGCACCAATACAGAAAAAAACACAAGCTACAGAAAATTCATCTATGGATATGTTTGGAGTTGATATATCTAGGGATATTTTGCGGTCTGTAACAGGTGTGCCTAAAGATGATGTTGGATTTAAGTTAATAACGGGGGGAGATTCAATATATTCTTTCAATATAGAACTGAATTTTAATGAGTTAAATGATATTTCAAATAAATTACTTGATTATTATGCAAATGACTCATATAAGTTACAATTTTCATGGGTGGATAATATTAAAAGGATAAAAGATGATGAGCTTAAGTCCATATTAGATGAAAAATTAAGATCTTTACTGTCCAATCACCAAATAGATAATATTTCAGTTACTATACCTGAAGTTATTTCATGGGATAATATCTCAGGTTTCAGTTTTACCAAAAGTAAAAATAATAAAAAACCAATATTAGATATAGCTAATTATATTCCAAATTTAGATGATGATTTTACAATTGAAATTCTCAAGAAACATAAGGTTTTTGTTTTTGATCAGAATGGTGATAGTACAAGTTATTCATTGTATAAAAGCTTATGCTGTGAAATAAGTGAAAATAATCAAGTTAATGTATTGTTTTCTGGGGAATGGTATGCTGTTAATGGTGACTTCATGGAAGATTTAAATCGTTCTCTTGATAGAATAAGTATATCTGGTTTAGAATTTCCAAAAGTTAATGAATATCTTGAAGGCTCAGAATTAAAAATAGAAACAGAAGGTGATTACAATACACGTGTATCAGAAAATTATCCCTACTATTTATTAGATAAAAAAACTATCAAAAGTCGTATTTCAACAACAGCAATAGAATTATGTGATTTATTAACAAATGATAAAAAATTTATTCATGTAAAGCATAAAAAAGGTGGCTCAGCTGGATTAAGTCATTTATTTGCTCAAGGATATGTATCTGCTGAGGCTATGTTATCAGATAGAGAGTTTAGGAAAAAATCACGAGAAGTATTACGAAGGGTATCTAATAATCTTTCTGATGTAGTTCCGCTAGATAATTTTAACTCAAGAAACTATGAGGTTGTTTATTTGATTTTAGGTGATGAAAATAATGTTGTTAAAGGTAAATTACCATTTTTCAGTAAAATTAACTTATGTAAAGCATATGATAATTTAACTCAAAGAGGTTTTACTGTTACAATTTGTGGTGTAGGTAAAGAAAGATTAAATGAAAATTAATCTATATTAATGTGGTAGTTTGCGAGAATTTATATGCGCGTGTTACTAGCTCCAATGGAAGGAGTCCTTGACTCTTTAGTTAGAGAACTTTTAAGCGAAGTAAATGATTATGACTTATGTATTACGGAATTTTTACGCGTAGTAGACAAATTACTTCCAGTAAAATCTTTTTATCGATTGTGTCCTGAATTATATAATCAGAGTTATACACCATCAGGCACTTTAGTTCGAGTTCAGTTACTTGGACAACATCCTGATTGGTTAGCAGAAAATGCAGTTAGAGCCATAGAGCTAGGATCGTATGGCATCGATTTAAATTGTGGATGTCCTTCAAAAATGGTGAATGGAAGTGGTGGTGGTGCGACATTGCTTAAATCTCCAGAGCTAATATATAAAGCGACTAAAGCAATACGTGATGCAGTACCTGCACACCTACCCGTAACAGTAAAGATACGCTTAGGATGGGATTCTAGCGTACAAAAATTTGAAATAGCCGATGCTGTTGAGCAAGGTGGTGCAACAGAAATTACGGTTCATGGGCGTACAAAAGAAGATGGCTATCGCTCTGAAAAAATTAACTGGCAAGCTATTGGAGAGCTTCGTCAACGGCTCTCTATTCCCGTTATTGCTAACGGCGAAATTTGGGATTACGAAAGTGCTCAAAGATGTTTAGAAGCTACGGGTTGTGATGCTGTCATGCTAGGAAGAGGAGCTTTAAATATCCCAAACCTTAGTAGAGTAGTAAAATATAATGAACCTAGAATGGCTTGGTTAGATGTAGTTAAATTATTACAGAAGTATGTACAATTAGAAAAAAAAGGTGATACAGGTATGTATCATGTTGCACGAATTAAACAATGGCTGGGTTATTTACGAAAAGAATATGATGAGGCCACAAGCTTATTTGTAGAAATAAGACAATTACAAACATCAAAAGAAATAGCTAAGACTATACAATCGTTATGAAATATAAATTTAATTCCATAGATGCAATGCTTTCCTATGATTTTTCTTATCAAATCATATATCTATGGAGTTGTTATTTTGTTGTTTTATAATATTTTTTTTGATTCTAATGAAATATTCCACATTTCCATAGATTGCTTCAATGTTTAATTATTAATAAATTTCAGTGGCAGTTCTGCTAAAAATAAATCATTAATAATATTTAACTTTTGTAATGATGGCATTATCTTTGGCAAGATAATTACAAGTAAATGAGGGTTTTTTAATAGTGGTTAAAACTAAAGATATTAATATTATACTTGATAATTCTATTCACCCTATAATGATTGAAGAACAATCAGAGAAAAATATCGAATCTCTGGAATGCCACATCAAAAATATACATCAATCAGTAACAATATCATTAAGTGGAAAAAGTGTAATATTAAGAGTTTTTAATAAAAATAATCAAAAAGAGATAGAATATCATCCTCAAAAAGATTTTGAACGGCTTTATTCTCATATAAATGGCGTTATTACGACAGAAAAAGGACAATACATAAGGCCATATACCAAAATTTGGTTAGGATCACAGAGAAAAAGAACTGCATTAAACGGTATAGAGTTTGATCCTAAAAAACTTCCGTTAAGTATTAATAATGAAGTTTTTAATATTTATCAAGGATTCGGGATAGAACCAGAATTTGGAGTAAAAAATGATGTACAACCTTGGCTTAAATTAGTAGAAATAATTTGTAATTACGATAAAAATAAAATGGATTATTTAATTAATTGGTTTGCCCATGCCATACAAAAACCAGAAGAAAAGCCAGGTGTTGCTATCGTGATGAGGTCGGGACAAGGTTATGGAAAAGGATCATTAATGAAGCCATTCTCATCAATTTTTGGTGTTCATTATATGCATTCAACAAATAGCAAAGACATTAGCAGTAATTTTAATTCAGTATTAGAAAATAAGCTTATGGTTTTCTTTGATGAGGCATTTGCTGGTACAAATCAAGCTACCGATACTTTAAAAGGATTGATTACAGAAGATAAATTACGAATAGAAAGAAAAGGTTTTGACACTTATTTTGTAGATAATTATATACGAATTGTTATGGCTTCTAACAGGGAAAATATTATTCGCTTCGAAAAGGATGAAAGAAGATATTTATATATTGATGTTCCCGAAAGTAATAAATTAACTTACAAAGAATTTGATGAATATTATTTATGGGAAAGAAATGGTGGTACAAATAAATTATTTGGCTATTTAAAAAACTTAAATATTAATAACTTTAATCCAAGAATAGCACCGAAAACAAATGAGCTAAATAATGCAAAAATGTATTCATTTAGTGGTTCTGAACAAATCATATTTCA
The DNA here is from genome assembly GCF_016238545.1 of Proteus sp. PR00208. Taxonomy (NCBI): domain Bacteria; kingdom Pseudomonadati; phylum Pseudomonadota; class Gammaproteobacteria; order Enterobacterales; family Morganellaceae; genus Proteus; species Proteus sp. PR00208. The sequence goes on from NZ_JAEHQE010000026.1 coordinate 31,205, forward strand.
TATATTAAATGATGAAAATTCATTTAATGAGATTTTTATTCAGAATAAAAATTGGACTATGATTTATAAGCAAGCACTAAATTTATCACAAATTTATGGTGTAAAAAAAGAACTAATCAATGATATAGCATTAGGTAAATTATTAACTAAGTTAGGGCTTAAGAAAAAAAGGAAAAGAACATTAGAAGGGAGTACATATGAGGTTATTATTCCTTTTGAAGAAAACATAATGAACACAATGAGATTAAAATTTGAAGAAATAATGGGATTTGATATTGAGTGGTGCTCGTTAAATGAACACTTGGAGTCAGTGCCAAATGACTTAGGGGATGTTTTTGTTATATAAAGTAGTAAGAGTATTCTATATTACTCCTACTAACTATTAATATACTGTAGCTTTAAATATTAATATTAATATTTAAAAAAACTAATTTTTCTGATAAGTATCAAATAGTGTTGTAGCTTGGTTATATACTTCAGTATAACCAAAATTTTTAATTAGATTTGTAATAGCGGAGTTAATGATTTCCTTCTTATCAGACGATATTTTAGGTATGTTTAAGCGTCCATTTTTAAAAGATACTGAAAATTCAAATTTGTTTGCTCTTTTAATTTTGGAAAAAATTAATTGTCTTGATCTTGATGTTTTTAACCAAGATATAGCAGCATAATTTTCACCTATAGCAATGATTGCATTTTTATATTTACTTATAACTATTATCCAAAAAATTGGTGAAATTATTTGCATTTTTTTTATTATTTTTTGTTGAGAATTAAAATCTATGGATTTTCTATAAATAGAGGGTATTTCATTATAAGCTTTAGCATAAACTATTTCAATTTTCTTTTGATGTGTTCTAGTTTCAGTATTTCTAGCTTCAACATAAAATTTATTTAGATTATAATTAATTTTAATTTCAGGATTGGAACTTGGATTTTTTTTAATTAGCATAAAAAAGCCTTATTAGATATTAGATATTAGATATTAGATATTAGATATTAATATTTATACTGGATATAAAATAGGTATGGGCTTCAGCCCAGTGGCGCTAGCCACTATTTTAATAAGAAATAACGAGGGCAGATACTGCCACGATGAGAGATTGATTGACGCACTTCGTGCGGCGAGCAAGCTCGCATTTTTGTTATGAGGAACGAATTACAAAAATAATTCAGGATATCCAAGTGGTACATCCTGAATTCTAACTAATATATAGAAGGTCTTTTTATATAATAAAAACAACTAATTAGTTATTAACTTATACCAAAAAAGTTCATTTTTATAACTAAAAAATGAACTTTTTATACCAAAACTTATACCAAGAAAATAATTCTTATCAAGAACGCCAGTTTTCCATGAGTGTTTTAAAATCTAATAACTCCCACTTATTTTTCCAAATTTTTAAATATGGTATATCAGAAGATGAAGGTGGTTGAGATGTGATATCTATTTTAACTAGTGATGGTAGAATTGTTGCATCACCCATTAATAATGCTTCCCCAGTTTGTAGAGATGATAAATTTGATGTCAAATTACCAAATGTATCAGGTAATATTCGTCTTATATAATTCTGGTCATCAGGGTTAGTTAATCTCATAGCAATAAAATTGCTACATTGTGAAAATATAGTTTCTGATATTTCAGATGGACGTTGGCTCGCAAGCAGTAAAGTTACACCATACTTTCGTCCTTCTTTGGCAATTCTTTCTATAGAGTTTTTTGATGCTTTAAATCTAGCTAATTCACTTTTTGGAACATATTTATGAGCTTCCTCAAGTACAAGTAAGATCGGAATGTCATGTTTCTTATTATTTTCATTATTAATACTTTTTTTATGATAATATCCGAAGTCAAATAATATTCTTGATATTAATGATACTGTTATACTTAACACTTCAAATGGAATTCCACTTAAATCTATAATAGTTACATTGGATTCTTTTTTTTCTTTATAGCCGATAAACTGTTTAATTGTGTCTTCAAAAGATATATCTTTTAGTTCTTTACTAAATAAAAATTTTAATCGATCTTGTTTGTATTTTGATATAAATCTAGATACAAATTTATCTAATGTACCATCAGCATATATTCCTTTTGTTACGTGACTATTTTTACAATGTCTAAAGCTATATGTCTTTTCAAAATATTTACTAAGTTTATCTTCATACGATAGATATAATCCTGATATCTCAGTTGTTGTACTATCTAGTGAGTCTCCTTCTTCATCAGCAATCATGTAACGATCTACGGCTTTAGAGTTTACTGTTTCATTTTTAAGGTTAATTAGACAATTTAATACCTCTTCTATATCGAACTTTAATGGACTATCATAAAACACTTTATTCACATTCGGATTGTGCTTTTTTTTATTTTGTGTAATGACATTTCTTAGTACAGAAGATTGATTATAATTATTATTATCACCAGTATCTAGAAATAGCTCCTCAAGTTCTTCACTATTAAGTAGCCAATAAGGCAAAACAATATCATCTACATTCAATTTATGAGCTAAAGGAAATGCTGACGAATATTCTCCATGTATATCAAATATTATTATGTGTGAGTTATTCATGCCACTATAAGTAGTAGATTTTTCAGAAATGGCTTTTTGTAGTATAGTCGCTACAGTATGTGATTTACCTGAACCAGTGGATCCTACAATACCTATATGTTTATTGAAAAACTTATCACCATCAACAGGAACAGAAACCCCTCCATTATGAGATAATCTTGAAAAGGTAAACGCTTCTTTATTTTTCAATCCATGTTTGTAAATACTTTCAATCTCACTAATTTTCGCAGGCTCAACTTTTTTGGGTGGAATTGCAATAGAATCGCCACCTCTATAGAAAATATGGTCTTTAATTACTCCTAGTGGGCTTGATTCAATTATATATTTTCTATTTCCATTTTCTTTAACTTCAATTGAAAAACTATCAATAACAGCAATTAATACAACATCATCACTATCTGCAATTCTAAGATAAGACCCCACTTTTAAATGTTCTTCTGCCAATCGAAATGATTCTAAATCATCAATAGATACTTTTACTTTGTCAGGGTATACAGATATCACTTCTGCATTTAAGTTCTCAGTCATTTTATTAAATCCTGTATATAGGTAAGATCTTCAATTTTTATCTGAACATGTTTATGCGTATCATTATGAAAATAGGTTTTATTTAAATAAAATTGGTATATTTCAATAGTAGGACCTGAATATGTATCAATTAATTCTTTTAATTCTTCTAATGTATTAATGTATCTAAATTTTATTTTGTTTTCTTTTGTTGGTATTGTATAAAAATGGTTTAATGAGATAGTTGAACCATAAAATGGGTAAGGGTCAATAAAAATGTTATTCTCTTTATATATAATATTTTTTAATTCTATTATTTTATTGATCGTTAATCCATGAATATAAATTGATGGGCAATATTTTTTGCTTTCTCTATTAGAAACTTTAGACCATTTATTAGATATACTTAATATAATATGTTTAATCTGTACTAAGTCTACACTATTATTACAATCTAATAAGAAAAATCGATTAAATGGTTCCATATTTAAACCATTGGATAAATATTGTTTTTTAACGGATTTTATATAATTTTCTCTACCTTTTCTTTTTATAAACCAAGAGTGAAATATCTCATCCTTTGCTTTTATTTTATTCAGGAATATTTTTTTTGTAATATACCTATCTTTTTTATTTTGTTCTTGTGCTAAATTTTTAATTGTTTTTAATGCGGAATTATAATGATATAAATCCGCTTCTAAGAATGTCACACCTAATTCTTTAATTATTAAATCAATTATTTTTTTATATTGGTCTTCAAATGATGGTGCATATATATCAATAGTTAATTTTTTTAGGAATAAAATCAAATCATCATCTGTTAATTTAAGTTCCTCATGGATATAATGTGTTGTTTTTTTGTTGGTTTCATTTTTTTTATAGGTTAAGAAATTTTTTTTAAGATTATCGATTGAAACTTCTGATAGTTTATTTTGTCCTGATTTAAAGTAACCATATAGTTGATATTTAATATTTTTTGTTTTATTGTTAGAATAATGTTTTAACATTAACTGAATAGGTTTCTTTATTACAGAGTGATTATATTCTGTCTTGGCATAATATTTACATTGAATAGCGTCAGTTTTACCATTCAATACTATATCCAGATCTTCTATTCCTTCAATACAAATAGATGTATTTATATCTTCTTGTTGTAATAATTCTAAAATGACTTTATCAAATTGATAAAAATATCCAGTAATGGTATCTGTTGCTTCTCTATTAGACATTTTAGCTTAATCCTAAAAATTTATTAATAAGAAAAATCTAGCTACATCAATTCATAATAATTATTTTACATGTAGTATATGCTATGAATTGCTCTTATAAAAGTCATAGGAATTATCTAAATGCATTTTTATCTATATTTTATTCCAAGTATTAAATAAAATTAATATTTAATATTGCTTGATGTGATTATTTTTCATTGATTAAGTTTTTAATTTTATTAATTAGTTCTTTTTTATTATTTTCAGTTAATAGTGAATATGTGATTATTATCTCAGCTAGTTGGCTATCATCGGTATAAAAGAATGGTACAGGTATATTAAGTACTTTCGCGAGTTTCATTACTGTGTTGAAATCTGGTGTATGCTTGCCTTTTTCATACTGATTCATGCGTGCGCTAGCTGAAGCCTCATCAATACCAGCCAAAATTCCTAGTTTTTCTTGTGATAGGCCTGCCATTAATCGAGCCTCTTTTAGTCTTTTCGTGATCATATAAACCTCAGTCAAATGCTTTTGACTAAGATTTTCTTAGTTTTTGGTATACTTTTTACTAAGGATTACTTAGTATTGTATTGTGAGGTAAGACTAGTGATATTGTATCAGTTGTGTGTTGTCTACCGAGTAACTGGTGTTACTCGGTAGACAACGATAAAAATTGAAGAGGAAGTAGTTATTATGAATGATAGTAAAGAAAAAAAAGATGATAAGGTAATATTTGATCCTTTATTGTGGTACAAAAATGCCTGTGCTATTTTCGGTTTTTTGATTATAGTTGGATTTATAATATCTTTATTAAGACCTACTGGATTAGATATTGGCTTTATCCATTTTGGATATAATAGAATTTTTGGACTTTATTTTAGATTGGATATTTAAATAAGGATTAATATCATATGTCCATAAAGAATTATAGAACAAAGGCACTTAAACAATTAATACTAGTCTCTTTTCTTACATTAAGCTTTAATACTTATTCTGCTAGTTTTAATTGTAGTAAAGCTCAAACAACTATAGAAGAAATGATCTGTAAAACAGAGGTTTTGAGTAATTTAGATTCTAGCATGGCATATTTATATAAGGAAAAAAAAGATAATAGATTAATAGAATTACAAAAGGTATGGCTCAGTAATGTTAGAAATAAAGCAACTACAGTTGATGAATTGACTGTTTTATATTCAGAAAGAATTAAATTTTTATCAGAATATAATCCAGAAAAATTGAAAATAAATAATCAATCATCTAATAGGAATAGTGATAAACTAAAATTATCTGATTTTTATTCAGATTCTATCGTAGTTAATGGTTTTTCATACTCAACAAAATATAAAGACCTAGATAAAACTAATTATATATTGAAATGTACAGAACTAATGATGATTGATTTAATGAATATTTGGAAAAAAGATGCAATTAAAAATAATCATTTATCAGAATATAATAGGCTGAAAAATAATATATATAATGGACTTTGGAATGCGACATCAGATAGATTAGAGAGACAATTTTCTGATCCAAGGATGAAAGCAACCTGTGATCTGTTGATCAATAAGAGTTATTAATTATATTGATTAACGAGCCAATATTTTTCTAAGAGTTGTTCTTGAAATATTAATTTTCATAGAAGATAAGTATTCAAGCATAATACGTTCAGATGCATTATTGGATATCTTATCTTCTAATATATTCTTTATTTTTTTGTAACGCATTTCAGCTATATTTTTTCTTTCTATTGATTTTTTAGATATGGCATCTTTAATTTTATCATTTTTATATCCATATTTTTTTCCTTTAAGTTTACCATTATTGAATCCGTCTTTTATTCTTTCTGCAATACGTTTTCTTTCAAAGGTTGCAACGGATGCCATTATTGTTAAAATCATCTCTCCTATTGGTGTTGAAACATCTAAAGCTATATCTAATACTTTTAATGTTACATTTTTTCCTTTTAACCATTTTATAGTATTTAAACAATCTGCTGTATCTCTGAAACCTCTATCTAACTTTGCAATGACAATAACATCACCTGATTTTAATATTGAGACCATTTTTTTTGCTTCAGGTCTTTTAATGAATGGAGTAGAACCTGAAATATTAATATCTGAATATGTTTTATCAAATTTTAATTGTGCTTCTATTATAGAAATTTGATTATCTGTAGTTCCTATCTCATTATCAGCTTTTGATACTCTAGTATAAGCATAAATAGTCATTTTTGTTCGTACTCTATTTTTATTTTATCTTCGAGCATTTTAGTATATTCTTCTGAAGTATAAGTTTTTCCATTTTTTTTTATTGTTCTATTTTGAGGTATTACTTCCATATCGTCAATCTTATCTCCTAATACTAAAGTTTTTCTTACTCCACTCTTAAATGTAATTTGTATAGTGAAATCTCCTTTTTCAATTGGAATGCTTTCCCCAGATGGAAGTATTATTGAACTTTCTTTTCCCCATACTCCATATTGAAATACATATATAGTTTTTACTGATATTCTAATTAGTTCTCTCAGTTTTAGAATATTTTCTTCATTATATGATTCTAGGTTTGTTTTTATTTCTCTCCATTTTTTTATTAATTCTTCTTTATTATCAGATAAAATATCTAAATCTAACTTGTTTATATTGTATTCGATTTCTTTTTTTCTATTTTCAGCCTCATTTAATGAGACTATAATAGCCGGACTAACATGACCTTCAGATATAAACTTTACGTAGTTATTGATTTTTTTATTTAATTCGTGTAATTCTAATTTATATTCAGATAGTTTTAATTTAGAAGCATTGGATGTTGGTTCTAAAAATGATAAATCAATGTGCTGACTACAATATTCAGCTATTGCATGTTCAACAATAGAGGCTCTAAATGTGCTTGTAATACAATGTGTTCCATTATGGTTAGAATTACATCGTACTCTTCTTAATCCATCGACTATCTTTCCATTTCTTCTTGTTGATTGAGATACCAATACTCCATAACAATAACCACAGTACGCTTTTCGTATTCCTGTTATAGCTGATGATATTTTCCCGCCTCTTGTTGGCGCTCTTAAATTTAAGTTTTCTTGTATTACGGCAAATTTTGATTTATTTATAATTGCTGGATAATAATTATCCATTATATGTAAAGTATTATCTATATTATATTGTCTCTCTCCATATAATGATGGAGATCGAAGTAATTTCTGCAAATATGCTGGATACCAGTTTTTTCCAGCAAAAGGTTTAATATTATCATTTAAATGCTGGGTTAATTTACTTATTCCTAGTCCCGATAGATACTTTTCTATTATATATAAAATTACTTCAACTCTTTCAGGAATTAACTCTAATATATCTTTTTCCTTGTTATGTTTAATCCAATATGGAAGTTTGCTTGAGACTATTTTCTTATTCCGGATATTTGCTTTTATAGCCTCTTTAACTCTTTTACTTTTTGTTTCGCTTTCCTCATTTGCTCTGATCATTATCATAAGGCTGTACATAAGATCAAATGGGTTTTCAGTGACTGATTTTAAATTATAAGACCTATTATCCATTGCTGTTACAATAGTGATACCAGCGCTGATGATTTCTGAGAAAATTGCTTGTGCTTTAATTGCAGTTTGACGTGATAAACGATCGAAGCTTTCAATAATTAATGTACTGCCATTTGGTATATATTCAGAATGAACCAGCTCAAGAAATTTACCCAGAGCGCCATTTTTTAGATTATCACCTTTATAAGCACTAACGCCAAAATCGTTAAAGCTGAGGTCTTCTACTAATGTTAGATTATTTAGCTTGCAGTAATTTTTGGCAAATTCCATCTGGCGTCGGTGACTATCACCTCTGGCTTGTTCGGGGGTACTAAATCTGACATAAGAGTAACAAAGCATATAATCTCCTTATAGGTATACTATCTTAAACTCTAAAATATGTACATTAATCCAGTTTTTTTTGTACTCATTAATTTTTATTCTTAAAATACTCAGTATTTTTTCACATAATTTGAGTAAATAAAAATATTTACCCTACATAAACTTTGCCTGCCCTTCAAAAACGGTTAATGGCAGTGGTGGTGGAGCTTCACTTTTAAAACAGCCAGAAACGATTTATCAAGCTACAAAAGCGATGCGTAATGCTGTACCTTTAGAATTGCCAGTATCTGTTAAAGTGAGACTAGGTTGGGATTCTTCAGCGTATAGCCATGAAATTGCAGATGCCGTGGCACAAGGTGGTGCAACAGAAATCACTGTTCATGGCAGAACAAAAGAAGATGGTTATAGCGCGGAAAAAATCAATTGGCAGGCCATTGGTGAGATCCGCCAAAGACTCTCTATTCCTGTGATTGCTAATGGTGAAATTTGGAACCGTGAAGACGCATTAGCCTGCTTAGCCACAACAGGTTGCGATGCGATAATGATTGGTCGTGGTGCAATGAATACCCCTAACTTAAGCCGAGTTGTAAAAGGCATAGAAGCTAGAATGCCATGGTCAGAGGTTATCCAACTATTAAAGCGCTATGTTCGTTTAGAAAAGCGCGGTGATACGACGATTTATCATGCATCACGTATTAAGCAGTGGTTTAGCTATTTACGCAAAGAGTATCCAGAAGCCGATGAGTTATTTAGGCAAATTCGAACACTAAAAACCTCGCCAGAAATCGCTGTAGCAATAGAAGCGTTGTAATTTAAAAATCATCTCATTTGATAAAAAAATAGTGCTAATTAATCAGCGCTATTTTTTTGTTTGCTAAGTCATAATCTTTCTGTTTATCTTAAATATAATGTTACTTATCTCCAATAATTGGAAAAAATAACTATTTCGACTTACACTCAATAAGTGACATTTTTAGGTATGTTGTTTATATCATGACTATTTTTAGGGGGAAATATGGGAATTATTGCTTGGATTATCTTTGGTTTGATCGCGGGTATTTTAGCGAAATTCTTAATGCCTGGCTCTTATGATATTGGTCTGATATGGACTTGTATTCTGGGTATTGTCGGTGCCGTTGTGGGTGGTGCAATTAGTAGCTTCTTTGGTAAAGGTAAAGTAGACGGATTTAATTTTGGCAGCTTTGTAGTTGCGGTTATTGGTGCCATTGTTGTGCTCTATCTTGCAAAGATATTTGCAAGTTAATACTTTCACGCCAAACAGAGAGTGATAATAAACCCGCGTAATGCGGGTTTACTTTTTTAAGGCAAAAGCTGATTAAATTAGCATTCACAAGGGAGGGCACTTTCAGCGCCCCATTGCGCCCAAGAGCCGTCATAAAGTGCAATAGATTGGCAAGCGAGTACCGTTAACGCTAAAAATAAAATAGCTGCTGTCATGCCTGAGCCACAAGTAACAATGATTGGCTGTGATAAATCCACGCCTGCTTGCTCAAATATTTGCTTCAGTTCCGCATTATCTTTTAATTGCCCATCAGTCACTAATTCATTCCAAGGTACATTTTTACTGCTGGGAATATGTCCACTGCGCAAACCAGGGCGAGGTTCTGGTGCTCTACCATAAAATCTGTCTGCCGAACGAGCATCTATCATCTGTTTTTGCTTGGTATTGAGATTATCAAGAAGCTGTTGTTTATTGGCATAACGTTGAGTATGACGCTCAACCACAAAAGGCGAAGTTGCTGGCGTAGCAATGACTTCACCTTGTTGGATTTCAAATCCAGCATCAATCCAAGCTTGTAATCCACCCGCTAAAATACGCACATTGCGACAACCTAATGTCGTGAATGTCCACCAGCCTCGTGGCGCTGAAAATAAATTACCTTGATCATAAATAATGACAGTAGTGGTATTAGAAATACCTAATTGCGTCAACGTTTCTGAAAATAGTGCATCAGAAGGTAACATATGGGGGAGTGGCGTGGTTTTATCGGCGACTTCATCAAGATCAAAAAAATGCGCATGTGGAATATGACGTTCAAGATAAAGTGCTGAATAGTCAATGTTTTGTGTTGGCATCGGCGCACTGACATCAAGGATCACAAGGTCGCTATCATTTTGATGTTCAAATAGCCATTGGGGCGTGACAAAGTAATCATATTCCATAGTGCAACCTCATTTATTTTGTTGAAGGTGAGCTGTCGGGTATTGCTGGAAATTGTTGTGTTGGCGATGTTTCAGGTTGAGCTTGTTTGTTTTCTATTGGTGTAGTTGAACGGGTATAAATATTTAATCCCGCAAGGAAAACGCCACCGATAGAGCCAAAAGCAAGTAGTGCGATAACAACGATAATTATTTTTTTCATAATGTTCATTTGCAGATGAATGTTGCGCAAAAGTATATCGAGATATGAGGTTGAAACAAGCGCTAAGTCTCCAGATTGAGGAAAAATACAGAATAAAGGAGAGGCGTTCTATCGCGTTAAATAGGGTGAATAGAGATGTAAAAAAGGCTATTTACCTTTATAAATAGCCTTAATTACAGTACAAGTTGTGTTAATGATTTCAATCAAAGGTTACAGTCAATGATAAGAAAAACCCCTTAAACTCAGGAGTAAATGAGTTTAAGGGAAAGGGGTAACGCAACTTAAGACTTCATTTAAAATACAACTTAATTTTTACGAGTAAAGGAACCAGAATGTCATTGCTAAGTTCACAATGGCTGCCACAGCCATAGGAATAGCGGTTCGTTTAACTATTTGGAATGGTGAAACATTCGCAATACCTGCAATGGCGACGATGGCTGCGGTAATCGGTGAAACAGTACGACCAAAGCTTGTCATAATTTGCATAGGTAGAATTAAGGTAATGACATCCACTTTTAAGAAAGCCGCAATTTTCGGTGTTAAGGCTGCAAATGAGAAGAATGCAGCATTACCAGAGCCCATTAAGAATGCCGCTAAGGCAAGAATGGCACTCATCACAAGGATCATGGCGACAACACCGAAACCTGCATCTTGAGCAGAGCTAATAAGTGTATCGACTGCACCACTTTTTAATAAACCATTAGCAAAAAACTCACCCGATACAATTAACGATACCACTAAGACAAATTGCTTACCCATTCCTTCAAAAAACAGCATAAAGCTATTCATTACGGCCTTTGCATCACGTAAACGAACATATTCAAAGAGAAGTGCAATCACTGTACTGATAACCATAGCTGTGGTGACTTCTAATTTAATATAAGGGTGTAATAAAGGACTAAAGCCAATAATGAGTACCAAAGGGATCACGGGTAATAAGGCATAAGACAGTGGAATTTTGTTTCCTTCTTCTTTAACTGCATCAATTGTTGTTGGGTCAAAAACAAATCCTTCACGTTTATCCCACCAGCGTTGAATAAAGAAATGGGTAATCGCAACAGCAATAATAATAGGAATAGTAATAGGCAACTGGTGCTGAACAAAATAAACGGCAGGTTCAATATCCGCAGTTTTTGCTGCCATAATGACGTTACCAGAGCCAGGACCATGGTCGATAAACTGGCAGCATCCAATAACCGCTAAAGCAGAAAGTGGGCTAATGCCAGAACGAATTAATATCGGATACATGGTGACCATTAATAGCATTCCCAAACCAGCATGACTTGGAATAAAAATAACCAAGATTTGGGTAACTAAAAATGAAATAACCAAAAGTAAATAAGGCGATTTAATTGCTTTTAAAGGTTTTTCAAAAATGGCAAATAAAGCACGGCTTGCGCCAACGTGTTCCATATAACGAGAGAAACCCGCAATAGCCATTAATGTTAAGCCCAGTCCCGCTAAGCGAGAACTCATAATATCCGTAAAGATTTGGAAAATATCAAAATACTTAAATTGCGTTGATTTATTTTCTGGTAGTAACGGATTAAGATCGAGAGAAGCAGTTAGGAGCAGTAGCAATAAGCCCCCGAGTAATAATACTGGCTGAGGTTTATAACCTCTAGCCAGTAGATAAACCACCAACGCGGTTACCAGCGCGGCAATGATTAAACCTGTCATAGTAAATTCCCTAGTAGTGACGCAATAATATTGTTGTTATTTATTTAATGCTGAGAACGCTTGTGTAATGTCTGCAATTAAATCCTCAGTTGCTTCAAGCCCGATATGTAAACGAACAAAAGGACCGTGGCCTTCATGCCAATCAGAAGCACTTCTTGCTCCCGCAACATTTGCAGGTAAAGCAAGGCTTTCGAATCCACCCCAAGATGCACCAATACCAAAAAGTGTAAGAGCATCAATAAATTGTTCTGATTGTTTGGCGGTATAACCTTGTTTAAATTCAATGGTTAATAAACCGTTGCTGCCTTTACAATCACGTTTCCATAAATCATGACGAGGGTGATTAGGTAATTCAGGGAACCACACTTTTTCAACTTCAGGACGTGTTTCTAGCCATTGCGCAATAGCAAGAGCAGATTTGCCATGAGCTGCAATACGCTGTCCCAGTGTTCTCATACCACGAAGCACTAATGCCGCATCATCAGGGCTGCTGGCTTGACCTAATGCTTCAGGCAATGCACCAATTTTTTCCCATGCTTTTTCATTCGCAACCATAATTCCCATCATCACATCAGAGTGGCCGCATAAATATTTAGTCGCTGCAATAACTGAGACATCAGCACCTAATTCCAGCGGGTTATAAAGCCATGCAGAGCCCCAAGTATTATCAACACCAACAGGAATATTTCTTTCATGCGCAATACGGCAGATTTCAGGTAAGTCGAGCATTTCATAAAGTAATGAACCCGGTGATTCGACAAAAATAAGCTGTGTATTGTCTTGAATTTTTTGCTCAAAATCTGAACCATCTGTTTTAAAGAAGCTATAAGCAATGTTATTGGGTTCAAGAAAAGCAGAGGCAATTTTACGCACGGGTTCATAAACAGAATCTGCAAATAAAACATGACCACCACTGCGTGCATATCCCATAATGGTCACAGCGATAGCTGCCAATCCAGTAGGGAACAGTTGAGCGCGATGGCCACCTTCTAGCTCAGTTACTAAAGCTTCCAGTGCAAAAGCGGTTTCAGTACCACGAGCGCCGTAACTCAATACGCGCTCTGTTGCACGACGATCACGGACATCACGCCAGCTTTTAATAGAATCAAAAACAATGGTGCTGGCTCTCATAACGGGTGGATTAACTGGACCTGAGGTTTTAATTTCTTGGCGTCCACTGTGTATCAGTTTTGTTTGTTTATTTTGTTTCATTATTAATATCTCCAAATATAGAAATAGAGTTCCCCGGTAATTAAATAAAACCTTTAATTACTTTTTTCTCTGCGCTTATTCTGTTTCTATTATTTATAACAAACTTATTTATTTTTAAAATAGCTCTTTTTAAAAAAAGATGATCTTCATCTAATTTTTTAGCATTAATTATTCTAATTAAATCTTAAATAACATTTAAGATTCAAAAGTTATAACTAATAAATAAAGAGTTATTTATAACATATTGAATTAATGTTATTTTTTGATTGATTAGAAATTTTTTAATTTAGATTAAAATTATCAAAGTGTTTTTTTAGAGATTATATTGCATAAATAAAATAACAATCTAACAAGTCGTTTGATTAAAAAAACGATTTTTTTATTATTCTTTTAACAGGGGAAATAATTATGGGAACCAGCGTTTTTGATTCGGTTTTATTAAAGAATTTATGGTCAACAGAAGAAATGAGAACTATTTTTTCTGATAAAACGAGAATGCAAAATTGGCTTGATTATGAAGCGGCATTAGCCATAGAACAAGCAGAATTAGGGTTGATCCCAAAAGAGGCGGCAAACGTTATTGCAGACACCGCAAAGCTTGAAAAGCTCGATATGGATTATGTATTAGAACAAGTGCGTTTGACTCGCCATCCATTAGTGCCAACTATTCGTGGTTTAGAACATGCTTGCCCTGAACATTATGGTGAATATGTTCACTTTGGACCAACCACACAAGATGTGATTGATACAGGTCTTGTACTGCAACTTAAAGATGCTCATCATACTTTCCTTCGTGATATCAAAATATTAGGTCGTTCATTATTATCATTAAGTGAAAAACACCGAAATACTCCAATGGTAGGGCGCACATTAGCATTACAAGCACTGCCAATCACTTTTGGTCATAAAACTGCAATTTGGTTAACAGAATTAGCCCGTCATTATCAACGTCTTAAAGAAATTGAACCACGTTTATTTGTGGGAAGTGTCGTCGGAGCGGTGGGCACAAAAGCCTCTTTAAGTGATAAGGCTGATGAATTAGAAGCGCGTGTATTAAAACGTTTAGGTTTAGGTGTGCCTGAAATTTCATGGCAACCTGCACGTGATAGATTTAGCGAATACGGCATGTTGATTGGCTTAATTAGCGGTACATTAGGTAAAATTGCCAATGAAATTTTGATATTAGCACATAACGAAATTGATGAATTATCAGAGCCTTTCAGCAAAGGACAAGTCGGTTCTTCAACGATGCCTCATAAACGCAATCCAGCTATTGTTGAAAATGCCGCTTGTGTTAGCAATACCTTAAAAGCAAACCTTTCTGTTTTAACCGATATGATGAAACATCAACACGAGCGTGATGGTGCAATCTGGAAAATGGAATGGAAAATCATGCCAGAACTGTGTCTGATGCTGTCTGTTATTTTTGATAATATGAAAACAGTATTAGGCGGGTTAAATGTTCATGTTGAAAAAATGCGCAAAAATATGGATATTTTGGGTGGCTTTATGCTGGCTGAACGCGTGATGTTTGCATTATCTGATAAAGCAGGTAAACAAACGGCACATGAAATTGTGTATGAAGCATCAATGTCAGGGCAAGAAGAGGGCATTACCTTCGTAGAAGCAATTAATCGTGATACACGTATTCGTGATCATATTACGCAAGAAGAACTTGATGCTTTGTTAGATCCAACGACTTATGTGGGTAATGCACCAGCTCAGGTTGATCGCGTTGTCGCACAAACCAAAGCCTCTGGCTGGTTAAATGACTAAGTGAATTAATTACCTCCAACCTTCTTATTATCTAAAAGCCGGTGATATTGCTGGCTTTTTCTTATCAATTTCGAGGTGTTTATGACATTGAGTCAGCAGTTAGCCCAATTTATTACCACAACCACATTTTCTGATTTACCTGCTCAAGTTGTTAGCCGAGCTAAAATTCATTTATTAGATACATTAGGTGTCGCTTTGGCTGGCAGTGTGCAGCAAAGTGCAATTCAAGGGCGACAAGGCGTTGCTTTTTTACCTAATAGCCAAGGTGATATCCCTATTTGGGGAAGTTCACAAACGGCAAGTACAACCGTGGCAGCTCTTGCCAATGGAATTGCAGCACATGCTTTAGATTTTGATGATACACATACCGATTCCATTACACATGGTAGTGCAGTATTAACACCGATTGCTTTTTCATTGGGTGAATCTATCGGTGCATCATCACAAGATATTTTAACGGCGTGGGTGATTGGCTGGGAAGTCGCGGCAAGAGTAGGCTTAGCAAGCCATAGTGGATTTCATCAGCGTGGTTTTCATGCCACCGCAATTGCTGGTATTTTTGGCGCAACGGCTTGTGCCGCTTCGCTATTAAAATTGACGCCTGAACAAACTGTGAATGCATTAGGGTTAACAGGAAGCCAAGCAGCAGGAGTAGCTGAATATCTTACTAATAGCTCATCTTCTAAATGCTTTCATGCGGGATGGGCTGCACAATCAGGTATTATCGCCGCATCATTAGCAAAAGGTGGAATGACAGGCCCTGAAACAATATTTGAAGGTCGGTATAGCCTTTATCAAACCCATGGTATTCGAGAGCAAGCGCAACCAGAACAAGTTGCATTGGGATTAGGTGAAGTATGGGAATTTTTAAATGTTTCTATTAAGCCTTATCCGGTGTGCCATTTTGCTCATGCAACGGTTGATTGTGGGCGTAATTTGCTGAAAAAAGGGATCACCGCTGATGATATCGAGAGTGTCGAGTGCGTTGTCGATCCAGTAGCTGCTGCTTTGATTTGTGAGCCACCTGAAACAAAATGGGCACCTCAAACAGCTTATGGCGCTAAATTTAGTTTACCGTGGTTATTTGCTGCGGGTTTTTTAGATAATGCATTAACACTATCTTCATTATTACCTGAAAACCTCCAACGGGAAGATATTCAATCGTTAGCGAAGCGTGTAAGTTATCGTTATCCCGAAAAAGGAGAAATTCCATTTCCTACTTATTTTCCCGGGTTAATTTTCGTGACATTAAAAAATGGCGAAAAGATCACGGAGAGATTAGATATTCAGTATGGTAACCCGAAGAATCCAATGACAGATAAAGATGTGATCAGTAAGTTTTACGATAATGCATCTTTGGTGATAGAAGCTGAACAATCGGCACAATTAGTTGAGAAAATACTGCATTTCGACAATGTAACTATTTCAGAAATAACACAATTATTACGTGTTAAAAAATAGAAGGTTAAGCTGAAATAGTATAAACAAGATTATTGTGTGAAGGATTGGTTTTATCTGCCAATCCTTTATCTATTGTCTTGCACACATAAATTCAGATGTACAAACTATCTTTTCCCCAATTTTCACCGTACCTGAAAAGCTAACAATAGTGCGTCGCTGTCGGCGAAATTGGATCTCAATAACTAGCTGATCGCCTGCTTTTACCGCATCATAAAACCGAGCATTCTTTATGCTGGCAAAATAACATTGCTGATCCTCACTCATAGGTGAAAGGTAGTAATGTGCAAGAATGCCCGAAGCTTGAGCCATGCTTTCAAGAAGTAATAAAGGTGGGTAGAACTCGCCAAAAACAACGGTGTCATTGGTTGTGACATTTTTGATGGCGGTTAATTTGCCACTGGCAAGCTCAGTTGGCTCAGAAATAACGCGATCAATTAATAAGAATGGATAACGATGAGGCAATATTTCCATTATTTCACTGATGGAAATGGGCATATATTTTCTCCTCGTTATGATGATAGAACAAATAGGCTTTTTACAATAAAGGTGGCTATTATTCCATTCTTATTCAATATGGTACAGTATTGAGCTATGTTTTAGCTAAGAAATTTGGGTTAAGTGGATAACAAAGACCAGAATAGGAAAAATCCAGTCTTTGTTACTTCTCATTTTTTGATGAGTTATCGAAATAATTTATTTTTTTGGTTATTCTTGTTGTAGCGTGATATCTGCATGATTAATCACTTCATTTTGTTCATTTTTCAATGAATCAAACAGAATTTGTGCCGCTTTCCCTGGGCTATTAGAATTAAAATAAAGGTTATAACGGATCGCAGGTAAAGCAGGTAAACCTTCTTTTTCGCCTAATATACGTAAATCATCACCTGAAAGCTCAATTGAACGCGCCATAATCCCTAAACCAGCTCGTACTGCCGCTCTTGCACCAGAAAGTGTGGTTGCAATATAAGCAATTCGCCAACGAATACCTTGCTGATCAAGATGATTTATCATCATATCGCGGTAAGTGCTTGGCTCATCAAGCACCACGAGAGGTAACGGCTCATCAAGATCAAATCTAAAATGTTTTCCGCAATACCATAATGAAGGTGAAACGCGTAATACGATTTTAGGATAACCCACATGCTCTTCAGTAGAGATGGCTAAATCTAGCTCATTGTTTTCTAACATAGACATTAAAAACGGACTACGTTTAACAATAATTTCCATAATTAAGCGAGGATAAGCGCCTGAAAAACGAGCGAGAAGTTCAGGTAAAATCGTGTTTGCGGTGTCATCGGGAGAACCAATTTTTAAAATGCCGTCAATCTCTTCATGCATTAGTGAAAGGCATGCCTCATCGTTAAGGCGTAAAATACGGCGAGCGTAATTAAGCAGTTGTGTACCCGCTTCTGTCAGTGTTTTATTTCGACCTTGGCGAGCAAATAGCTCTTTTCCAAGTAGAGACTCCAGTCGTTGCATCTGTTGGCTAACGGCGGATTGTGTTCGGCAAACGGATTCCGCCGCTGCAGCAAAGGTATTTCCATCGACAACGGCGACAAAGGTTCGAAGTAAATCAAGTTCTAAGTTAAAAATAGGGCGTTTTGCGGAAGTCATTATAGATATCTCTTAACTGGTGTTGTTGTGCTTAATAAAACAAAAGAAAAATATTTTTATAAGACTATTTTGGATGTTACTCATACTATGAAGAGTTGAATGAATAATCCATAACAAAGAGCAATAATTTCGAGAAGTTATCCATTCTTTGATGAAAAAGAGAGTAAATAAAGGTAACTACTGATTTTTATACAGTGTTATGAGACAATGACGCCTTTCTTAAAATCAGTTACAGAGTGGTTATGTCCCTTTCTCAATCCGTTAAAAATCAAATAAGTCAGTGGTATAAAGCCCTACCAGAGCATATTGAAGGGTTTATTCCGCGTGCCCCACAGCGTGAAATGATTGCTGAGGTAGCTAAGACTTTTTCTGATGAAATGGGGCGCCATCTTGTTATTGAAGCCCCTACTGGGGTGGGTAAAACACTCTCTTATCTTATTCCGGGGATTGCAATTAGTCGTGATGAGAAAAAACCATTGATAATCAGTACGGCGAATGTGGCACTGCAAGATCAAATTTATAGCAAAGATCTGCCATTACTTAAAAAAATCATTCCTGATCTTACGTTCACGGGCGCTTTTGGTCGTGGCCGCTATTTATGCCCTCGCAATTTAGATGCGATTTGTGCCACTGAAGGCGAGCAAATCGACTTAATGTTTTTGCTTGAAGATAAAGTGGATGTGGCGACCAGTGCAGAAAGAGAAATTTGCCAAGAGCTCAAAAATGATTTCACTAGTTTCGGCTGGGACGGATTACGCGATCACCATAAACGAGCATTAACCGATAGTTTATGGCGTAAAATCAGTACGGATAAAATGAATTGTTTAGGGCGTAATTGCCAATATTATCATCGTTGTCCTTTTTTTATTGCGCGCCGTGAAATTGATGAAGTCGATGTGGTTATTACCAATCACGCTTTAGTCATGGCAGCAATGGAAAGTGAATCCGTGTTACCTGATGCTAAAAATCTGCTTTTGGTACTTGATGAAGGGCATCATATTCCTGATGTTGCGCGAGATGCACTTGAAGTCGAAGGGGAAATAACCTTAGTTTCCCTTAATAATCAGCTTGATAATATCACTCGTCATGTTAGTCAGTATTTAGCGCAATTTATTCCTGTAAGACCGCCTAAATTGGCTGATCCTATTCGTTTTGATGCTCATATTGCTAAGTTACGTGAAGCCTATCAAGAGGTTGATACATTCACGCGAGCACTATTACCAGAACGTAGTGAACAAGATGAATATCTCTTCCCGTTAGGTGAATTACCTGAACAACTTCTGTTAAGTTGCCAGACATTATTTAAGCTAACGGATGGTTTAAAAATGCTGGGCGAAGCTATTTTAAACGATTTAACAGAACGGACAGCGAAAGAAGATGTTGTGCGTTTACATCGTGCCATTTTAACTACCAGTAGGATGGTGGGTTATTTAGAAAATATGGCGAAACTTTGGCGCTTAGCCACATTAGAGCAAACCTCAAAAGCACCAGTATCCAAATGGTTAACTCGTCGTTACGATAAAAAACAGTCTCATCTCTATTTTCATTGTGCTGGCATTCGGGTTAGTGAGCAATTGACGCAATTATTATGGAAAAATATTCCTCATGTGGTTATTACGTCTGCAACATTACGTTCATTAAATAGCTATTCTCGTATTCAAGAATTGACGGGATTAAGCGAGCAATTTGATGATCGCTTTATTACGTTGTCTTCGCCTTTTGAGCATCAAAAGCAAGGCAAACTCGTGATCCCCAAAATGCACTATGAGCCAACTATGCACCATGAACGTGAGCATTTAAAAGAGATGGCTCGTTATTTTCGCCAAGAAATGGAAGAGAATAATCATCGAGGGCAATTGGTTTTATTTAGCAGCCAACGTGCAATGGATGGTTTTTTAGAAGAAGTGAAAGATTTGCGTTTATGCTTATTAGTACAAGGGGATCAGCCACGCTATCGATTAGTTGAAACACATTGCAAGCGTATTGATGCGGGTGATAATAGTGTATTAATTGGCTTACAATCTTTTGCTGAAGGTCTAGATTTAAAAGGTAATTACTTAACGCAGGTACATATCCATAAAATTGCCTTTCCTCCAGTGACTGATCCAGTGATTGTAACTGAGGGAGAGTGGTTAAAATCACTCAAACGTTATCCTTTTGAAGTGCAAAGCTTACCCAGTGCATCGTTTAATTTAATTCAGCAAGTTGGGCGCCTTATTCGTAGTCATCACTGTCATGGTGAAATTGTCATTTATGACAGACGTTTATTAACAAAAAACTACGGTTCACGCTTATTAACTGCACTGCCAGTTTTTCCAATTTATCAACCAGATATGCCTAAAGAGAAGTGATTTTCTATTATATTATAGAGATTTTACTTTTGTTAGTGATTTATGCTTCTCTAACTTACTTTGATATATTTATTAATGTGTTATTAATAAATATAGGCTATTTACTATAAGTTTTTAT
>NZ_JAEHQE010000027.1:0-49552 GCF_016238545.1 Proteus sp. PR00208
ATTTGGGGTTTTTAAAAAGATCAAAAATCAGTGAATTTTAAATATTATTCTAAATTCTGAATATAAAAATGCCCTAAATTAGGGCATTTTTTATGATCTTTTAACAAAAGTTATGACGAGAAAATGCAGCGAGTACTGTTCTTTCTGAAATTTCTAAATAGTCTTCCATTGTTGTTGCGGCTTCTTGTGCTTTTCCATCCATCAACAGCATTAAAATCTGTTCATTTTTTTCAATATAAGGTGCGTGTAGTAATTGAGGATCATTGAGTAAGCCAAATGCTAAACGTAATTCAGCTAGAATAAGTTGGTATTGTTTAAACAGTCTAGGGCTATCTGAAAGCTCAACAATCGCGGTATGAAAGTGCATATTGCAGGTTCCTACACCGTTCCAATCTTGTTGTTCTTGAAAAATTTTTGCTTGATTAACACTATCTTGCATTCTAACAATAGCGGGATGCATGGGATAAGAATGTCGTAGAGCATCACATTCAATTAATCGTCTTACACGATAAATATCCATGATACTTGCCATATCTGGTACAGAAACAAAAACACCACGATTAGGTTTATAAGTCAAAAGCCCTTCTTGGGTAAGAACGCGGAAAACCTCTCTTAAAGTATTACGCGATATTTCTAGCGTTTCACTTAATGCAGTTTCTGACAATCTTTCGCCAGGAGGTAATTCTCCAATAGTGATTTTTTGCCGAATAATATTTGCAACTTTTTGAGAAAGAATTTGTGGAGATGTTTTTTTCTGCATTATCTTCTGCTATTAGCTTAATAGAAGCGTCTATTCTATCAGTGTGTTTTGTAATATATAACCTCTATTATGCCACTCTGTCGTACTTCTCACTGTATCGAATATAACTTTCTATTTATTTCCATCAAAAAAATTAATTTTTCCTTACGATATTTTAGTGATTAAACATATTTTTCCTTCTATATTAGCGCACTATTTTTGTGCATTTGATCTTTTTATGCCTCATTTAAGTGCATATTCATGACTAATTAACGAGTCATAATTGTCAATAAAATGTTAAAAATGCGATCTTGTTTGCACTTTTATCATCCCATATTTAAATCTATTTGCTTATTTATTCATCTATTATTATTAATTGTTCAACAATCTAATATCAGGTGATTAACAATTACGTATTCATGCTCAACAATGGCACGCTAATTGCCTTAGTAATAATAATTAAAATAATGATGATAAAGGGGGTAGCTCATGGCTACACAAGACACTGCAAATACAACATCAAATACGTTTATAAAAAATAGACGTTCTTCTCTGATAGCTGCCATTTTTTTAATGGCAACGTCAGCAATTGGGCCAGGTTTTATTACTCAAACTGCAACCTTTACTGCCACTATGGGAGCCGCATTTGCGTTTGGTATTTTGGCATCAATCATCATCGACTATGTTGTTCAGCAAAGTATCTGGCGAGTGATCACGGTTACCAACATGCGAGCTTCAGATATTGCTAACAAAGCAATACCTGGCAGTGGCTACTTACTTGCTGTATTAGTTATTTTTGGCGGCTTAGTATTTAACGTGGGTAACATTGCAGGTGCTGGCTTAGGGCTTAATGCAATGGTTGGTCTTGATCCTAAATGGGGCGGGATCTTAAGTGCTTTACTTGCGATCTATATTTTCTCATCACGCAAAGCCAGTAACTTTATTGATCGTATGATCATTGTTCTTGGTATCGTTATGATCTTACTGACGGTTTTTGTCATGATTGCGTCTAATCCTCCAGTAGGTGAAGCATTAAGACAAACTGTTTTACCTGATGCAATTAACTTCGCTACGATCACTACAATTGTTGGTGGGACCGTAGGCGGTTATATCTGTTATGCGGGGGCTCACCGTCTCCTTGATAAAGGAACAACGGGGATTGAGAACATTGATGCGGTATCAAGCGCTGCAACCAAGGGAATTTTAGTCGTTGGATTAATGCGCTATATCCTGTTCCTTGCCATTTTAGGTGTGGTTGCCAGTGGCGTAACATTAGATATTTCTAGCCATGCAGCAAATCCAGCTTCTCAAGCATTTCAACATGCAGCGGGTTTAACTGGATTACGCATCTTTGGTCTTATTTTATGGGCTGCTGCATTAACGAGTGTGATTGGTGCTGCTTATACCTCAATGTCATTTATTACTGTATTTAAAGAAGGTGTTACTGAGCGTCAACGTAATATCGCAACCATTATTTTCATCGCTATTTCACTCGCCATTTATATGGTAATGGGAACTGCACCGGCTGCATTATTAGTCTTTGCCGGTGGTTTTAATGGACTCATTTTACCTATTGGTATGACACTTTTCATTTTTGTTGCATGGCGCCGCCAAGATCTCATGAATGGTTATAAATATCCTGCATGGCTACTGTGGTCAGGTATTTTTGTCTGTGCGCTGACTTGGTATATGGGCATTATGTCCGTGGGTGCTATTTTCAACTACCTCAACATTGCTTAAGAGAATAATAACGATGATAAAAGCAGTCGATTTAAACAGTGATTTAGGTGAAAGCTTCGGTCAATGGACAATGGGCAATGATGATGCAGTGCTTGGAATTGTCAGTAGTGCAAATATTGCTTGTGGCTTTCATGCAGGTTCACCAGATGGAATTTTAAAAACATTAAAAGCAGCGAAACAACACAATGTCGCGATAGGGGCACACGTCGCTTATCCTGATTTAGTGGGTTTTGGTCGCCGTAATATGGATATCGCCAGTGATGAATTAACCGCAGATGTGATTTATCAAATAGGTGCATTACAAGGATTAGCTAAAGCGGTTGGAATGAGTGTGACTTATGTTAAGCCTCATGGCGCGCTTTATAACACTATTGCTCATGATAAACGTCAAGCACTTGCTGTTATTGATGCGATCCTCTCCATCGATCCACAACTTATATTAGTTGCTTTAGCCGGATCACCCCTTATTGAACTTGCAAAGGAAAAGGGGCTTCGAGTGATTGCTGAAGCCTTTGCAGATAGAGCTTATCATTCTGATGGCACATTAGTTTCTCGCAAAAAAGAGGGTGCCGTTTTACATGATCCCAAACTTGTTGCACAACGCATGTTACGCCTTGTGCAAGAAGGTGGAATTGAATCTATAGAAGGTATTTTTACCACGATACAGGCTGATTCTATTTGTGTTCATGGTGATAGCCCAGATGCTGTAGCTCTTGCCAAAAGTGTAAAAGAAATTTTAATTAATCATGGTGTTAGCATTAAGCCTTTTGCCCCTTCTTCACTGAACAATGAGGTGTAAAAATGACTTATTTAATGAAGGCAACACCTGAGGCAATCACAAAAGCACAAGAAGCTCGACTTGCCATTCGCAATGGTTTGGATATTCCAACAGCGGGTATGGCAAAAGGAATGACACAAGCTAATATGATTAGTTTGCCGCGTGATTGGGCATTTGATTTTCTGCTTTATGCTCAACGTAATCCAAAAAGTTGCCCTATTTTAGATGTGTGTGAATCAGGAAGTTATCGCACTGTTTTAGCAAAAGACGCTGATCTACGCACTGATATTCCCCGTTACTGTGTTTGGGAAGATGGCAAATTAGTTGATGAAATTACGGATGCCACTGAGATTTGGGCACAGCATCCGGATCTAGTCACTTTCCTTATTGGCTGTAGTTTCACATTTGAAACGCCAATGTTAGAAGCGGGCATTGAAATCCGCCATATCACAGATAACAGCAATGTTCCGATGTATAAAACGAATCGCTTATGTCGCCCTGCTGGGCGATTAGAAGGCGAGTTAGTGGTTTCGATGCGTCCTATTCCTGCTGACCGAGTTGCTGATGCTGTAATGATCAGTGGTCGATTTCCTTCTGTACATGGTGCTCCGGTTCATATCGGTTCACCAGAAGCGCTGGGTATTAAAGACATTATGTCACCCGATTTTGGTTCTCCAGTAAGAATTGAACAAGGTGAAATCCCTGTATTTTGGGCTTGCGGTGTAACTCCACAAGCGGCAGTTATGCGTTCAGGTGTACCTTTCGCCTTAAGTCATTCTCCGGGACATATGTTTATTACGGATGTGCCTGATGCGGCTTATCACGTATAAAGGAGGAAGATACTTTGCGCTTTTTACCCGTTAATTTATCTCACTTATTAGTTGAGCTTTCTTCTTTGAAAGAGACGCTCGCATTGTATGAATCTGTCAAACAAGCGAATATTGCTGCTATTCAAGATATTGTACCCGCGGCAAAAACACTCTTAATTCACTATACGCCGTGGCTAATCACGGCTGAAGAACTTGTGTGTCAGCTTCGACAATTAGAAGTCAAAGCGATATCAGCTCGTCAAACACAATCATTAACGATCCCTGTTCATTATCAAGGTGAAGATCTTAATGAGGTCGCTGAATTATTAGGGATCGCTACCAATGAGGTGATCCGCAGGCACACAGAACAAACCTATCAGGTTGCATTCACTGGTTTCGCCCCAGGTTTTGCTTATTTGATTGCCGATGAAACGCAGCTCTATGTGCCTCGCCGTAAAACACCTCGCACACGAATTCCTGCTGGATCTGTCGGATTAGCCGGTGAGTTTAGTGGTGTTTATCCACAACAAAGCCCAGGTGGTTGGCAATTAATTGGCACCACAGAAATAAAAATGTGGGATCTTTCTCGTGAACAACCTGCCTTTTTATTACCAGGTAATGAAGTGCATTTTGTTGATGCCCAAAAATCCCCAGTAACAGTTTCATTACCTGAGAAAAAATCAGCAGTAGCTTCCCAGCTCTCGTTAAATGATAAAGGGTTATATGTCATTTCAGCGGGGCTACAAACTTTATTTCAAGATGAAGGGCGTATTGGTGCGGCATCAATGGGCGTATCTGCTTCAGGTGCACTCGATAAGCCAGCCTTACATGCAGCTAATCGTCTAGTGGGTAATCCTATCTCATTTGTGGCGCTTGAAATAACGCAAGGTGGATTGACGCTTAAAGCACGACAAGACTGTGTGATTGCATTAACCGGTGCAGATTGTTCTATTTTATTAAAACATGAATCGGGTGAGGGCGAATATTTATCAGGTTATCAGCCTATAGATGTTCGTTGTGGTGATGAAATTATTTTAGGTATGCCAAAAGCGGGTGTACGTAGTTATCTAGCCGTTAGAGGTGGTTTTGAATTACCAGCGGTTTTAGGCAGCCATGCGTTTGATACTTTAGCGCAAATTGGTCCTAATGCTTTACAAGAAGGTGACGTGCTTCATCTTAATCACGAAAGTACGCTAAATGGGATTATTGCTGAGGAACAACCTACATCAACACTGCCAAAACAAGGCGATATCGTTACGCTGGATGTTGTTCTAGGCCCTCGTACAGACTGGTTTACAACGGATGCGATAAAGACGTTAACGTCTCAATTATGGCAAGTGACACCACAGTCTAATCGTATTGGGTTACGTCTGTTGGGCGAAATACCTCTGGCACGAGAGAAACAACAAGAGCTATCGAGCGAAGGCACTTGCATTGGTGCAATTCAAGTTCCGATTAATGGGCAACCTGTTTTGTTCCTTAACGATCACCCTTTAACAGGAGGATACCCTGTTATCGGCGCTGTTGCTGAATATCACTTACCACTCGCAGGGCAGATCCCTGTTAACGCTAAAATTCGTTTTAATCCAATTACCGAATTTCAAGAATATTGATAGGAGAATGCCACTCATGACAACAATTAACCAAAAACAACGAGTGAAGCATAGAGTACTGATTGCCAACAGAGGCGAAATCGCTGTTCGTATTATTCGAGCTTGTCAGGACTATGGCGCGACTTCCATCGCTATTTATGCCAATGATGATATTGATGCACTGCACGTTCGTCTTGCTGATGAAGCTTATGGGCTCAATGGTAATTTGCCGAAAGAGAGCTATCTAGATATTAATAAAATTATTGATATTGCCCATAAAGCCAATGCCACGATGATCCATCCCGGTTACGGTTTTCTTTCTGAACGAGCTGACTTTGCAAAAGCGGTACAAGACGCGGGATTTATTTGGATCGGCCCTAACCCAGAAACGATAGAAGTACTTGGCGACAAAGTGAAAGCTCGCAAAATTGCACAATCTGTTGGTGCTCCTCTTGTAAATGGTACGGCTGATCCTGTTAATGATGCCAAAGAGGTTCTAGATTTTGCTAAACAATATGGTCTACCCGTTGCCATTAAAGCTGCTTTTGGTGGTGGAGGTCGAGGTTTAAAAATCGCCCATAAAATGGAAGAGATTGAAGAGCTTTATCATTCAGCAGTACGAGAAGCTGTAACAGCTTTTGGACGTGGTGAATGTTATGTCGAACAATTCTTAGATAAACCTCGCCATATCGAAGCGCAAATTATTGCAGATAAACTGGGTAACGTTGTGGTTGTAGGAACGCGAGACTGTTCATTACAACGTCGTAATCAGAAGTTAATTGAAGAAGCACCAGCACCTTACTTAACAGATGAACAACGTGAACGTATTCACCAATCAGCTAAAGATATTTGCGCTAAAGCGGGCTATGTGGGCGCAGGTACAGTTGAATTTTTATTAAGTGCTAATGGGACTATCTCTTTTCTTGAAGTAAATACGCGTTTACAAGTTGAGCACCCAGTTACCGAAGAAACCGCAGGTATTGATTTAGTGATTGAGCAATTACGTATTGCGGAAGGTTTACCACTAAGTATTGATAAAACCCCCGTTCCACGCGGTCACTCTTTTGAATTTAGGATCAATGCAGAAGATCCAGCCAAAGGCTTTTTGCCAACACCGGGTTTAATTACGCATTTCTCTCAGCCTTCAGGTCCAGGTATTCGTGTAGATAGTGGTGTTGCTGAAAATAATCAGGTTTCACGTCAATTTGATTCCATGATGGCGAAATTAATCGTCACTGGGGCAACGCGTGAACAAGCTATTTCTCGTGCTCGTCGAGCATTAGCTGAATTTAAAATTGAAGGCGTGGCAAGTGTATTGCCTTTCCATTGTGAAATGATGGGGCATACTGATTTTACTGAAAACTTTAAAGTGCATACCCGTTGGATTGAAACTGATTTTCAGGCAAAAAATACCCATTTCCCTCGTAGCACACAGGCAAAAAATGAAGAGCTAGTACGTACTTTTATTGAAATTGATGGTCGTCGTCACGAATTAGCTTTACCTGCTCAATTACTTTCTCTCTCTGCGGTAATACCGACAGCAATCGGTGCGAGCCATGAGAAAGAAGAGAATGAAAAAGCCGTCACTGCACCTATTTCTGGTGTATTACATAGCTGGGTTTTATCTGATGGCGACAAAGTCAAAGAAGGCGATGTCATTGCTATTATGGAAGCCATGAAAATGGAAGTTCAGGTTGTGGCTTCTCGTAATGGTGTGTTACTGCAAAAAGCGAAAACAGGTGATTATTTTTCAGCAGAAACCATTTTGGCTGAAATTAACTAACTGATTAATCAATAAAATATCTTTTTTCAAAGTTAGCTCTTTAATATGAATAAACCTCATATTAAGGAGCTTTTTTATAACAATGAAATTTATATTCCTATTTGTTATATCTAATTCCTTTTGGTTATAAGTTATTTTGCCTATAATCGAAGCTTGTGAAATTTTGAGCAAAAAGGAAATAAGATGTTGCTTGTAACACAACTGCTTATTGGCGCTACGATAGGGTTAGTTATTACAACAACGGGTGTTGGCGGTGGTGTTATTTTATTGCCAGTTCTTATTTATCTTTTTGGTATGAATGCACTAGCGGCAGTTGCGACAGCAAATTTACTTTCTATGCTAATGAAACTCTCATCTTCTTATATCCATTTTCGTTTAGGCAATATTCCATTAAAACCTGCACTATTGATTTTGGGGATCATGTTTCCTGCGACATTTTTAGCGAGTTATGGCGTGACATGGTTGGGATCACAACCTCAATATTATGCTCGTGTTGAATCTGCAATTAATATCTTAATGATTGTGGCTATTGTATTTTCGCTGATCTTATTTTTACAGCGAATGATAAGAAAATCATCACTTTCAGCTCCTTTGAGCCCTTTATCGGCACCTTCTTCTGTTACTTTTTCTTCCTTATTTGTGCCGGGAGTAAGTGCTGGGTTTGTACTTGGTGCAACTGGCGTAGGAGGGGGATTAGTGGTGTTGCCTGTGTTAATGCGTTTTGCACAAATGGGGATTAAAGAGGCAATCGGCACTTCTATTTTTATTACCACGATCCTTTCTGGTGGATCAGCTATCGCTTATAGTGCTGGTGGTTATACCGATGTTCACACGGCACTTATTCTTTGCTTAGGCTCATTACTCTCTATTCCATTAGCACGCTATTTACTTGTGTATTTATCAGAGCGTTTTTTCCAATATTTAACACTGTCTTTTATTCTGATCAGCATCATTATGATGAGTTGGAAATTAATAAATTAACTTAATGTAATATCGAGTGAGTCAATCTTTCTCTTATTACCTTTAGTTAGACTAAACTTATTCTATCATCATTAGATTAACTATTAAGAGTAAGTAAAAACGAGATGAACATTAAAACAGGTGATGAGTTTTTAGTTTATATGGCGCTGGGTGAAGAGAGTTATATGAAAGAGTATTACCGTGTGATTGAAATTGATCCAACGCTTTCCCAAGTGACAGGTAAATTACTAAGAAGAACGACAGCTGATGACAAAAATATTGGTTTAGGTCGTTGCGAGTTAGAGGGTGGTATTGAACAATTTGCGTTAGAAGATATCTATCCTGTTAAAGAGTGATCCGTTATTGGGATCACTCTCTTTACTTAATTTGTCGCTTAGGCAACGGGCGCATTTTCAGGTAATGCAGATTTTGGTAAGCCAAACACTTTGTCAAATACCCAGTTATAAACGAAGGTATAACAAGGGATGATGATGATCAGTGCAAAGTCCATCATTAACGCTTGCCATAACGAAACATTAAGCCACCCTGCTATTAACGGAATTAAATAGAGCACCAGTGTTAGCTGAAACCCAATCGCATGTACTAGGCGACGTCTAAATGTTCGAATTCTTGAAACCTGCCGACTCTCCCAAAATTCAAATAGACAGTTATAAATAAAATTCCAACTCACCGCGATTGTTGTGATCACAAGCGCTAATGGGCCAGTTACTGCTGTTGAGCTATCAGCCAAAAGTGCAAGCCCGACTGATGAAATAACCCAGCCAAAAATTTCATAAGCTGTCACGTAGACAATTTTTCGTTTGATACCTTGCATTGTGCTCTCTTTTTCTGTGGATCTGTGTCGTTAAGCATCGTAAGATAAATCAGTAAGAATGATAGAAAAAGTTAGCTAGTATCAATTTGACTGAAACATCAGGAGTGAACATGCAGTTCTCAAGTGAACATATTGCGATATTTTTAGCCGTGATGGATAAGGGATCTTTCTCTGCGGCTGCACGTTCATTAAAACGCGTTCCATCAGCAGTCAGTATGGCAATTGCGAATATGGAAGCTGAATTAGGTTATGCACTTTTTGAGCGTTCATCACGAGAGCCACAGCCCACAGAAAAAGCCAAAGCACTTGAACCCCATGCCCGAATGATTGCAGAGCAATTAAAATTATTACAAGTGCATGCACAAGAGCTTTCGATGGATCTCGAAAGTGTCTTAAATATTGGTGTTGCGGCTGATATTAATCCTGATTATTTATTACCTGCGTTATCTGAATTAACGCAACGTTATCCGTTACTTAATGTGAATGTGATAACAGCTGCACAAGATGACATAATTGAAATGCTACATGCGCGTAAAATACAGCTCTGCTTAGTTTATGGTGGAATGTATGTTAATGGTGATGAGCAATTTCAATATTTAGGTTCTGAATCACTTGTTGCAACAATATCAGCCAGCCATATAGCTCTTGCTCACCCCGCAGGTGTATTTATTGAAGATTTAGTGAATGTTCGCCAAATCATTATTGCTAGTCATACTCAGGAATTACGTGATGTACGCTCTTTAGTGGCAACGAATTATTGGCAAACTGATAGTTTTCAAATGGCATTAGGTATGGTTGAAGCGGGAATGGGCTGGGGTAATTTACCGTATTCACTGATTTATACCCAATTACAAAAAGGTAAGCTCAAGCAGCTTCAGTTTAAAAATACCAAAAATGAGTTGCGATTACCTATTCATGCTATGTGGCTAAAAGGGGAGTCGTTACAAAAAGGGGCAAAAGAGTTAGTTGAGCTGATGAATACTCACCAGCCCATCGTACCTAATTTTGATTAATCTACACGTTGTTGATGAACCCAAACGGCAACTTCAACACGAGATTTTAGCTTCATTTTTTTCAGTAGATGTTTGACGTGTACTTTGACCGTACTTTCAGTGATATCAAGCTTACGTGCGATCATTTTATTTGATAGCCCTTGCGCGATCAGCTTTAAAATATCGCGTTCACGCGGGGTGAGTTGTTCAATATCTCGCTCACCTTCAGAACGATCTTCACGTAATGACTCGGCCAAAATAGGGGTTAACGTAGGGCTGACGACCATTTTCCCTGCGGCAGCTTGTTTAAGAGCCGCAAGTAATTCTTCCGGCTCCATATCTTTTAAAAGATAACCATCAGCACCACGTTTTAAGGCGGTGACTAAATCATCACTGTAGTTTGATACACTAAACACGACGATCCGACCTGATAACGACTTTAATCGCAGTTGATCAAGTGTTTCAAAACCATTCATTCCTGGCATATTCAGATCGAGTAAGATTAAGTCAGGATCTAACTCTTCAGCTAGTTTCACACCTTGAATACCATCTCCCGCTTCCCCAACGACAGTTAGTGTTGTATCAAGACTTAAAAGTTGTTTTACACCATTGCGTAGCATCGGGTGATCATCAATGAGTAAAATTGTCGCTTTTTCTGTGGAGGATCCCATATTATTCATTACGACTTGCTCCAATTTAGACAGGGTCTTTATGAGTAGTTATTAATGGAAATTTAACAAACACTTGAGTACCGCCCTGTTCGCGTACTTTTATAGTATAAGAACCATTTAGGCTATTTGCGCGTTCACGCATAATAATAAGACCATAATGATTTAATTTTTCAGGGTTAGGGCTAATTCCTTCACCATTATCATTAATTTTTAGCTCAACCATGCCATTATCAAGTGATAAAGAGACTTCCGCCCAGTTGGCATTGGCATGTTGTAAAATATTATTTAACGCTTTACGCACAATTTGAACCACATGAATGCCTTGATGCGAATTTACGCATTTTGCAGGTAATTGATAGTCAAAATTAATAGCAAAACCAAGGCGTTGATTAAATTCAGTTAATGTACTTTCTAACGCAGCAAGTAATCCTGGTTCAGTCAGTTTTAAGCGAAACGTGGTTAACAGTTCTCTTAATTGGCGATAAGCCACATTAAGCTCTTCACGCATCTCTTTGAGTAGTTTTTGGCAATTATCGGGTAAGGTTTCTGACTGCATTTGCAAATAGCTGACTTGCATTTTTAAACAGGAAAGTGATTGGGCAATAGAGTCATGTAATTCGCGAGCAATTGCCGAACGCTCATCCATTAATAGAAGCTGTTGCTGTTGCTCGTTTTGTTGTTCCATTGCCAGCATGGCTGAAATTTGTTTTGTCAGTAATAGCATTAAGTTATTTTGTTCATCCGTTAAAACCGTATTTTCAGGTAACTGCATAACAAACAAGCCATAACGATGGATTTGATCGGCTAATTCCCAATGTAATAACTCACTATTTAGCAAAGTTGCTATTGGCGTATTATCTTCACAACGTTCACATTGCTGATCAGGGCAATGATGCGGGCGTGATTGAGGCGCTAAACTAATTTCATTAAACAGTGTGTGATGATTATCTTCATATAAGCGTATCTGCAAATACGCATTAGGAATAATTTGTTGAAGCTCAAATAATATCTGTCTTAATCGAGCACACAGCGGTGCGGGGGAGTGTAACTGCTGGCTTGAATGATAGAGGTAAGAGAGCACTTTATTTTTCTGTTGTAAGTCGTGCGTTTTTTCGACCACTCTTTTTTCTAATTCACTATACAGCGTAGAAAGCTCTTCTGACATGGTATTGAGTGCGATACCCAATGTGGCAATTTCATCATGGTGTGCGCGCTGATGAAAACGTGCTGAAAAATCACCATGACCAATCGAATTCGCCATCGCCATTAATTGTTGCCAAGGATGTAATAAACGACGGCGAAAATGCCAAACAGAGCCAAACAGTAATAACAGAGTGAGCGCAGTAAAAATTAGCTGGGTATAAGCCACCATCCTTATTTTTTGCTCTGTTAGCTGGTCTATACTTAACACTAACTTATCGAGTTGAGAAACAAAAAAGATAACTTCTTCTTTTGCATCATCACGTTGTTTTGCATAGAGCAATGTTGGTTTTAAGGTATCTTTCCAGTAAGTATTTAATTGAGCATATTGTGATTGTAGCGATTCATTGCTTAAGACTTGAAGTAATTCACTACTGTCTAAGTCGGTTTCTAATTCGTGAAGATAATAACGATGTTGTTCATCTAGGGGTAAAGCAGATAACAAGCGATAGCTCTGCATACGCAAAGAGCCTGATTTATTAATCGCATGGGCATTACCTTGCACACTTAAAATAATATGGTTAGAAACCGCCATACCCACAACACCCAATAGGGTGAAAAGTAACATTAATATTGCGATTTGATTAATAATTGAAAAACGGTAATGCCATTGGATTTTATGAGTACTCATCGCTATTTTTCCAAATTTATTCAGGCACTATCTTGCCTTAAAAAGGCATCAAATGTCATATACTACTAAAGTATTACCCCTAAATATCTTATGGAGGTAATTTCACTTGTAAATTATAGCGGTTTTAATTTAACTTATTAATTTAAAATGAAAAATAAAGGATAACCCTATTAATACTTAGGTGTAAAGAACGATTTTAGCTTAAAAATCAAACAAATCTTTGCTTGATGCAGATCATGACTAATTAACAATTCTAATCGTAAAAAGGTGCCAATCTAACCGTTAATCGAGGTTGTTATGGCACTCACTCAACACCCAGAAAAAATGAGAAAAGGGGTGATCGAAGATTGGCATCCTGAAGATAAAGCTTTTTGGGAAAAAACTGGTCAAAAGATCGCTTCACGCAATTTATGGATTTCTGTTCCTTGTTTACTCTTATCATTCTGCGTATGGATGCTTTTTAGTGCAGTTGCAGTAAATTTGAACAAAGTCGGTTTTAACTTTACCACAGATCAGCTATTTATGCTGACGGCGCTACCTTCTGTTTCTGGCGCTATTTTACGCGTTCCTTATTCATTTGTTATTCCTATCTTTGGTGGCCGTCGTTGGACTGCGATCAGTACCGTATTTCTGATCATTCCTTGTATTTGGCTTGGTTTTGCAGTGCAAGACACCACAACGTCTTACTCAACCTTTATTGTGATTTCACTATTATGTGGTTTCGCAGGTGCAAACTTTGCATCAAGTATGGCAAATATCAGCTTTTTCTTCCCTAAAGCACGTCAAGGCGGTGCATTAGGATTAAATGGTGGATTAGGTAATCTTGGCGTAAGCGTTATGCAATTAATTGCCCCATTAGTGATTGGTGTGGGTGTTTTTGCAATGTTTAGTGGCCCCGGTGTTGTTCAACCTGACGGTTCGCACTTATGGCTAGAAAATGCGGCGTGGGTTTGGGTGCCTTTCTTATTGTTTTTTACCTTTGCTGCTTGGTTTGGTATGAATGATCTTGCCGCTAATAAAGCCTCTTTAAGTCAGCAATTACCTGTTTTAAAACGGGGTCACCTCTGGTTATTAAGTATTTTATACCTGTGCTCTTTTGGTTCATTTATTGGTTTCTCTGCGGGTTTTGCCATGTTATCAAAAACCCAATTCCCAGATATTGTCATTCTGCATTATGCCTTCTTTGGACCTTTATTAGGGGCTTTAGCACGTCCTGTCGGTGGTGCGCTTTCTGATAAATTTGGTGGTATTAGAGTTACGCTGATTAACTTTATCATCATGGCAATATTCTCTGCATTACTCTTTTTAACGTTACCTGAAAACGGTGCTGGTGGTTCGTTTATCGCGTTCTACGGTGTCTTTATGGTGCTGTTTTTAACCGCCGGTTTAGGCAGTGGTTCTACATTCCAAATGATTGCAGTGGTGTTTAGAAAAATCACTGTTGATCGCATGAAAGCCCAAGGTGCCACAGATGAAGCGGCTCAAAAAGAAGCGGTAACAGAAAGTGCCGCAGCGCTTGGTTTTATCTCTGCCATTGGTGCAATTGGTGGATTCTTTATTCCTAAAGCCTTTGGTACATCATTGGCTATGACTGGCTCTCCTGCCGGTGCCATGAAAATCTTTGTTCTATTTTATATCGCCTGCGTCTTGATCACTTGGTTGGTCTATGGACGTAAACACAATAAACAATAATGACGAATTATACGCAATGTGAGAGCGCTCGCGCGCATTGGGAGAGTATCTGATGAGTAAGTTTCTCGATAGATTCCGCTATTTCAAACAACTTGGCGATACCTTTTCAAAGGATCATGGCCAAGAGCTAAATGTTAATCGTGACTGGGAAGATGGTTATCGCAGTCGTTGGCAACATGACAAAATTGTACGTTCTACTCATGGGGTAAACTGTACAGGTTCATGTAGTTGGAAAATCTACGTCAAAAATGGGTTAGTCACATGGGAAACCCAACAAACTGACTATCCGCGTACACGTCCTGATTTGCCTGATCATGAGCCTCGTGGCTGTCCTCGTGGTGCAAGCTATTCATGGTATTTATATAGCGCGAACCGCGTTAAATACCCAATGGTACGTAAACGCCTCGTTAAATTATGGCGTGAAGCAAAAGCACAACATAGCGATCCCGTTGATGCATGGGCTTCTATTGTTAACTCGCCAGAAAAAACCAAAAGCTATAAGCAAGCGCGTGGTCGTGGTGGTTTTGTTCGCTCTTCATGGTCAGAAGTGAATGAAATCATTGCAGCTTCTAACGTGTTTACAGCAAAAGAGTTTGGTCCTGATCGTATTATCGGTTTCTCGCCAATTCCTGCTATGTCGATGGTGTCATATGCGGCGGGTGCGCGTTATTTATCGCTTATTGGTGGCGCGTGCTTAAGTTTCTATGATTGGTATTGTGACTTACCACCTGCTTCGCCAATGACTTGGGGTGAGCAAACAGACGTACCAGAATCAGCCGACTGGTATAACTCTTCTTATCTGATTGCGTGGGGTTCTAACGTACCTCAAACCCGTACTCCTGATGCGCACTTCTTTACCGAAGTTCGTTATAAAGGCACTAAAACAGTTGCCGTAACGCCTGATTATGCTGAAATCGCTAAACTGTGTGACCAATGGTTAAACCCAAAACAAGGTACAGACAGCGCAATGGCAATGGCGATGGGACACGTTATTCTTAGCGAATTCCACGTTAAGCGCCAAACAGAATATTTCCGCAACTATGTGCGCACTTACACTGATATGCCAATGTTGGTGATGTTAGATAAACACGACTCAGGCAAATTAGTTGCAGGTCGAATGTTACGTGCCTCTGATTTAGTGAACAATCTAGATCAGGAGAAAAACCCAGAATGGAAAACTGTTGCCATTGATGAGCAAACCCAACAATTGGTTGCTCCTCAAGGTTCTATGGGCTTTCGTTGGGAAGGAGCGGCTAAATGGAATCTTGAGCCTAAAGACGGTAAAAGTGGTGAAGATGTCACATTACAATTAGGTCTTTTAGATAATCATGATGATATTGTTGATGTGGCATTCCCTTATTTTGGTGGCATTAAAAGCGAATATTTTTAAGGTGTTGCGCTTGATGATGTGCTTGTTCACAAGCTACCAGCTAAGCGTATTACACTTGCGAATGGTGAAGAGAAATACATCACAACAGTTTATGACTTATTATTAGCCAACTACGGTATTGATCGCGGTTTAAATGATGAAAACTGTGCGTCAAACTACGATGAAATCAAAGCATATTCACCCGCATGGGCTGAAAAAGTCACAGGTGTAAGCCGCCAAGATATCACCCGTATAGCGCGTGAATTTGCGGATAACGCAGAAAAAACACATGGTCGTTCAATGGTGATTGTCGGTGCAGGTATTAACCACTGGTATCACATGGATATGACTTATCGTGGCATTATCAATATGCTGATTTTCTGTGGTTGTGTCGGTCAAAGTGGTGGTGGTTGGGCACACTATGTTGGACAAGAAAAACTGCGCCCGCAAACTGGTTGGTTGCCATTAGCCTTTGGTCTTGACTGGCAGCGTCCGCCTCGTCATATGAACAGCACCTCGTTTTTCTATAACCACTCAAGTCAGTGGCGTTATGAAACCGTATCGCCAACAGAGTTATTATCGCCATTAGCGGATAAATCTCGCTTTAGCGGTAGTTTGGTGGATATGAACGTGCGTTCAGAACGTATGGGCTGGTTACCTTCCGCACCTCAATTAAACTTAAACCCATTGTCTATTGCGAAAAAAGCACAAGAAGCGGGTGTGAGTGCGGCTGACTATACCGTTAATGCATTGAAGTCAGGTGAGATTCGTTTTGCATCAGAACAGCCTGATAACCCACAAAATTTCCCGCGTAATTTATTTATCTGGCGTTCTAACTTGTTAGGTTCGGCGGGTAAAGGACATGAGTATTTACTGAAATACTTGCTGGGAACTGAAAACGGCCTGCAAGGTAAAGATTTAGGCGAGCAAGGCCAAGTCAAACCACAAGAAGTGGAGTGGCAAGATAAAGGCGGTGAAGGTAAAGTTGATTTAGTGGTGACGTTAGACTTCCGTATGTCAAGTACCTGCCTCTTCTCAGATATCGTTTTACCAACCGCAACGTGGTATGAAAAAGATGATATGAATACCTCGGATATGCATCCGTTTATTCATCCATTAACAGCCGCGGTTGATCCTGCTTGGGAATCTAAAACAGACTGGGAAATCTATAAAGGCATCGCTAAAACCTTCTCTAAATTATGTGTGGGTCATTTAGGGGTTGAAACTGATTTAGTGACATTACCTATTCAGCATGACTCAGCCGCTGAAATGGCACAGCCTTTCGATGTGAAAGATTGGAAAAAAGGCGAATGTGACCTTATTCCGGGTAAAACCGCACCACATCTTATTCCTGTAGAGCGTGATTATCCTAATACCTATGCTCGCTTTACGTCATTAGGCCCTCTAATGGATAAATTGGGTAATGGCGGTAAAGGGATCAGTTGGAATACACAAACAGAAGTCGATTTCCTGAAAAAACTGAACCGTGTTCGTCATGAAGGTGCTGCAAAAGGGCGTCCAGCGATTGAAACAGCAATTGATGCAGCTGAAGTTATCCTCTCTTTAGCCCCTGAAACTAATGGTCAAGTAGCGGTAAAAGCGTGGGATGCACTGAGTAAAGTGACAGGACGCGATCACACTCATTTAGCTAAAGTAAAAGAAGACGAAAAAATTCGTTTCCGCGATATCGTTGCTCAACCTCGTAAGATTATTTCAAGCCCGACATGGTCTGGTCTTGAAGATGAGCACGTCTCTTATAACGCCTGTTATACCAACGTTCACGAGATGATCCCTTGGCGTACTTTAAGTGGTCGTCAGCAATTGTATCAAGATCATGAGTGGATGCGTGCTTATGGTGAAAGTTTAGTGGTTTATCGTCCACCAATTGATACCAAAGCCATTGATGCAGTTAAAGGCAAAAAACCAAATGGTTTCCCTGAAAAAGCGCTGAACTTCCTGACGCCTCACCAGAAATGGGGTATTCACTCAACATATAGCGATAACTTACTGATGTTAACGCTTGGTCGTGGTGGCCCTGTGGTTTGGCTGAGTGAAGATGATGCTAAAGAGATGGGAATTAGTGATAACGATTGGGTTGAAGCATACAACAGTAATGGTGCGCTAACGGCGAGAGCGATTGTCAGCCAACGTATTCCTGATGGCATGATTTATATGTATCACGCACAAGAACGCCAAATAAATCTGCCAGGATCTGAAATAACAGGAATGCGTGGTGGTATTCACAACTCTGTGACGCGTGTTTGCCCTAAACCAACCCATATGATTGGTGGATATGCTCAGTTGGCTTATAGCTTTAACTATTACGGCACTGTGGGTTCTAACCGTGATGAGTTTGTTGTGGTGCGTAAAATGAAACAGATTGATTGGCTTGATGGTGAAGGTGATGCTTATCAACAGACCCTGAATGGACAGGAGAAGGCATAATGAAAATTCGTTCACAAGTCGGTATGGTACTGAACCTCGACAAATGTATCGGTTGCCATACCTGTTCAGTAACCTGTAAAAATGTTTGGACGAGCCGTGAAGGTGTCGAATACGCATGGTTCAATAACGTTGAAACAAAACCGGGTACAGGGTATCCACAAAATTGGGAAGACCAAGAGAAATGGAAAGGCGGTTGGATCAAAAATATCAAAGGTAAATTGGTACCAAGAATGGGCAACCGTGTTGGTCTATTATCGAAAATTTTTGCCAACCCAGATGTCCCAGCATTAGATGATTACTATGAGCCATTTGATTATGACTATGAGCATTTAAAAAATGCACCAGAAGGCTCTTTACCGACAGCACGACCTCGTTCGCTGATCACCGGTCAGCGCATGACCAAAATCGAAAAAGGCCCAAACTGGGAAGACGATTTAGGTGGCGAATTTAGCAAACGTGCTGCGGATAAAAACTTCGCCAATATGCAAAAAGAGATGTATGGGCAGTTTGAAAATACATTCATGATGTATTTACCACGTTTATGTGAACACTGCTTAAATCCTGCTTGTGTTGCAACATGTCCAAGTGGTGCGATTTATAAACGTGCTGAAGATGGCATTGTGCTTATCGACCAAGATAAATGCCGTGGATGGCGCATGTGTTTAACCGGATGCCCATACAAAAAAATCTACTTCAACTGGAAAAGTGGTAAGTCAGAAAAATGTATTTTCTGTTATCCACGAATTGAAGCCGGTCAGCCAACACTGTGCTCAGAAACTTGTGTAGGACGTATTCGTTATCTGGGTGTGATGCTGTATGACGCAGATAAAATTTCACAAGCCGCCAGTGCGGATAATGAAAAAGATTTATACCAAAGCCAATTAGATATCTTCTTGGATCCATTTGATCCTGAAGTGATCAAAGCCGCTGAAGAGCAAGGTATTCCATTAAGTGTGATTGATGCAGCGCAGCGTTCACCTGTTTACAAAATGGCGGTGGATTGGAAGCTGGCATTACCACTGCACCCTGAATATCGCACCTTACCAATGGTTTGGTATGTACCACCTTTGTCACCTATTCAGTCTGCTGCTGATGCGGGCGTGCTACCACATACAGGCGTTCTGCCTGATGTAGAAAGCTTACGTATTCCAGTTCAGTATTTAGCAAACTTACTGACAGCTGGGGATACTGCACCTGTGTTATTAGCATTAAAACGCATGTTAGCGATGCGTCATTATAAACGTGCTGAAACCGTAGAAGGCAAAACAGACTTAAGTGCATTAGAGCAAGTAGGTTTGACTGAAGCGCAAGCACAAGAGATGTATCGTTATCTAGCTATTGCAAATTATGAAGATCGCTTTGTTATTCCATCAAGCCATCGTGAACTTGCAAGAGAAGCTTTCCCAGAACGTAATGGTTGTGGTTTTAGCTTTGGTGATGGTTGTCATGGCAGTGATAGCAAATTTAATTTGTTTAATAGCCATCGTATTGATGCGATTGATATCACATCAAGAACACCTCAAGACGAACGCCGATCAGAGGAGAAAATATAATGATCTCTCTGAAAGTCATTTCACATCTCTTAGATTATCCCACACAAGAATTGTGGGATAACCGAGGCGAACTTATCGATGCATTACAGGAAGCTGATGAGCTTCCTGTGACTCAAGTTGCGAAATTAATGGCATTTATTCATACCTTAACGCAACAAGAGTTGTTAGATGCGCAAGCCAATTACAGCGAGCTTTTTGATAGAGGGCGGGCGCGATCACTACTGTTATTTGAACACGTTCATGGTGAGTCTCGTGATCGTGGTCAAGCAATGGTTGATCTGCTCAATCAATATCAACAAGCAGGGATCACATTAAGTAGTCGTGAACTTCCTGACTATTTGCCTACTTATCTTGAGTATTTAACGCTCCTGCCAACGACAGACTGTATTGAAGGGCTAAATAACATTGCGCCTATTTTGGCGCTGTTAGGTGAGCGTTTGAAACAACGAGGCAGTGATTATCACGCGCTCTTTGATGTGTTGCTTTGCCTCTCACAAAGTGGATTGGAAGCATCACAACTGACTGCTCAAGTAGAAAAAGAGCCTTTAGATGATACACCTGCTGCATTAGATGCTGTGTGGGAAGAAGAGCAAGTAACGTTTCTTGGCGAAGGTACGCAATGTGGCAGTGGCAAAATCAGCCAACATCAGCGC
The DNA here is from genome assembly GCF_016238545.1 of Proteus sp. PR00208. NCBI lineage: Bacteria > Pseudomonadati > Pseudomonadota > Gammaproteobacteria > Enterobacterales > Morganellaceae > Proteus > Proteus sp. PR00208. The sequence continues at coordinate 20,443 of NZ_JAEHQE010000027.1, forward strand.
CGTTTTGCACAAGAGACGACAGTTCAATATCTCAACGTGGGGAATTCGTTGGATACGGGAGCACAAAAATGAATTACATCAATATGTTATTTTTTGATATCTATCCCTATATTGCTGGTGCCGTTTTTATTATCGGTAGCTGGTTACGTTACGACTATGGTCAATATACATGGCGAGCCGGCTCTAGCCAGATGTTAGACAAGAAAAATATGCGATTGGCTTCTAACTTGTTCCATATCGGGATCATCGGTATTTTTGCTGGTCATTTTCTGGGAATGCTAACACCTCACTGGATGTATGAATCTTTCCTGCCTATTGAATACAAACAAATTATGGCAATGGTTGGTGGCGGTACTTGTGGTGTATTAATGCTGGTGGGGGGCGTGATGTTATTAAAACGCCGTTTAACCAATCCACGGGTTAGAGCTACATCTTCATTTGGTGACATCATGATCTTAACGCTTTTGGTTATTCAAGTAGCGCTAGGTTTACTGACTATTCCATTCTCAGCACAACATATGGATGGTAGCGAAATGATGAAGCTGGTGGCTTGGGCACAATCTATAGTGACTTTCCACGGCGGTGCTTCGGCTCATCTTGAAGGTGTCGCGTTCGTGTTTAAATTGCACATTTTCTTAGGTATGACGATTTTCTTATTGTTCCCATTCTGTCGATTAGTTCATATTTGGAGCGTGCCAGTTGAGTACTTAACTCGTCGCTATCAAATTGTGCGTAATCGTCATTAATGAATACCCATCTCCTGATAGTAAATTAGAGACCTTTTAATTGCGCTTATCTCACCCCCGCCCGCGGGGGTTTTTTTTATCTTTTTTCTCCCTTAAAACTTGAACAAAAAATTTGAATGGTTAAAGCAATAATCTTTAGATTCATTTAAGAATAGTTGCACTTATAATTCTTTTTAACGAAATGAATTTATATAAGGCAATAAATAGTTAATTAAATATCGTGATATTTAATTAAATTTAAATATTTATAATTGGTTGTTTATTATAAATAAACTCAAATTTAAATTAATCTGAATATTGTCATGTAAATTTGGTGCTATGATTTAATTGAGTCTTACCTCTATTATGCTATCGGAGATTATTATGAGCTTTAAATATCATCGTATTGATAAAAATAATGCCGCTGTTCTGTTGGTAGACCATCAAGCTGGATTACTCTCTTTAGTCAGAGATATCGAGCCTGATAAATTCAATAATAATGTACTAGCATTAGCCAATGCTGCTAAATACTTTAATTTACCTACCATTTTAACGACTTCTTTTGAAGATGGTCCTAATGGTCCTCTAATGCCTCAGCTCGTTGAAATGTTCCCAGATGCTCCTTATATCGCTCGCCCAGGTCAAATCAATGCATGGGATAATGAAGACTTCGTCAAAGCAGTTAAAGCAACGGGTAAAAAACAACTGATTATTGCGGGTGTTGTGACTGAAGTTTGTGTTGCATTCCCTGCATTATCAGCACTTGAAGAAGGTTTTGAAGTCTTTGTTGTCACTGATGCTTCAGGTACTTTCAATGCCATTTCTCGCGACTCTGCATGGGATAGAATGTCAAAAGCAGGGGCTCAATTAATTAACTGGTTTGGTTTAGCTTGTGAGTTACACCGTGATTGGCGTAATGATGTCGAAGGATTAGGTACACTGTTTGCTAACCATATTCCAGATTATCGTAATCTGATGACAAGCTATAATACTTTAACAAAAAAGTAAGCGGTTAATTTAAGTTTTACCTAAAAATAGGGCTTATATTATTTTTTGAAAAATATAATTTAATTGAATTTTAATTTTATTAAATTATAGATGTAAGCCCTTAATTAAAAATGGAATAGAAATGAAAAGTCAAATATTAAAAGCTACCGCTGTTGCTATGGCATTAAGTGTAGGTGTTGCACAGGCTGCTGAATATAAAGCAAGTACTGCTGAAGGTCCAATAAAAATAGTAAACCTAAAAGCAATGGAAGCTCAAGTTCAAGCAAATATGGAAAAAGGCGCCTTCGGTTATATTCGCGGTGGTGCTGAAGATGAAAATAACTTACGCTCTAATACAAGTGCATTTGATAAAAAATATATTATGCCTCGTTCATTACAAGGCATCGAATTTTCTGACTTAGATTTAAAAACAGAATTTTTGGGTATTAAATTAGATACGCCTATTATTCAGGCACCGATGGCAGCTCAAGGGCTTGCACATCAACAAGGCGAAGTTGCCACAGCAAAAGGTATGGCGAAAGCCGGCTCTATTTTTTCATTAAGCACTTATGGTAATAAAACCATTAAAGAAGTGGCGGACGCCCAACCCGGTTACCCATTTTTCTTTCAGTTGTACATGAGTAAAAATGATGCCTTTAATGAGTATATTTTATCTCAAGCAAAACAGTATGGCGCTAAAGGTATCATTATGACTATCGACTCTTCAGTGGGTGGTTATCGTGAAGATGATGTGAAAAATAACTTCCAATTCCCATTAGGTTTTGCCAACTTAGAAGCGTTTGCAAAAATCAGTGATGATAAATCTAAAACAGGTAAAGGTGCGGGTATTAGCGAAATTTATGCTCAAGCTAAACAAGCATTTACACCCGCAGATATTCAGTATGTGAAAAAAATGTCTGGTTTACCTGTGATTGTAAAAGGTATCGAATCACCTGAAGATGCAGATACTGCAATTAAAGCCGGCGCAGATGCAATTTGGGTTTCTAATCACGGTGGTCGTCAATTAGATAGCGCACCAGCAACAATTGATGTCTTACCTGCGATTGCCAAAGTGGTGAATAAACGTGTACCTATCGTGTTTGACAGTGGTGTGCGTCGTGGTTCACATGTCTTTAAAGCATTAGCAAGTGGTGCAGATGTTGTTGCCGTCGGTCGCCCAATTCTTTATGGATTAAATTTAGGGGGTGCTGAAGGTGTTAATTCAGTTATCCAACATTTAAATAAAGAATTAAAAATTAATATGATGTTAGGTGGCGCAAAAACAGTAAAAGATATTCAAGCCACTCCACTTTATACCGACGCAAGTTTTAATCAATAATTAGTTTATAAAGTTAAAAGTAATAAAACCCACGCTCAATATTGAACGTGGGTTTTTTCTATTAACTTATTTTTTCTATCAACTTAAAAGAATATTGTTAGTTTAAAAAATTATTCTTGGGTTGATGGTGTATCACTAAAACAGAGGTTATTTTGATTATTAATACCACCATCTGACGATGAATAACCTAGACAACCTAACATTGAATCAAAAATATTGTGATGATAGAACGTGCGTTCTGCATCTTGATTGCGCTTTAAGTTATCAAATAGCTGTTTATTTTCAGGCTCTGCTAAATAGCTATCTGACATCCAAACTAAGAATGGTACTTTAAATTGTTCTGGTGGGGCAATTTCTTTTGGTGTGCCATGTAAGCCACCTTTTTCTGAAATAGATTCACCGTGATCGGAGGTATAAAACACAATGGCTTTTTTATCGCGCAATGTGTCGAGTATGCCATCAATAAAATAGTCGGTATAAAGAATAGAGTTATCATAAGCATTCACTAACTGCTCTTTAGTACACTCATCATCCACATTTAAACATTCAGGTTGGTATTTTTTGAATGATTCAGGGTAACGCTGTGAATACATAAAGTGAGAGCCTTTAGTGTGTAAAATTACTAAATGATTTCCCTTTGGATGTTGGGCAACCGTATTTGCCGTTTCAGTAATTAATAAGGTGTCATCAAGTTCTTTACCAAAATTGCTATTTTTTGCAGTCATCATCTCTTTCATTGCGTAGTTATTTAAATCAAGTTTATTGTAAAACCACAATTCACTTTGCATGGAGAACAACTCTGATGACATACCTAATTGGCTTAATACTGAAAAAATATTGTTCTCTTTTAATGTCCGCTGATCGTTACTTTCTGTCCCGTTTTCTCGTACAAACATACATTTTAAAGAGAGCTTGGTTGCGGTATCACAAGAAATACCTTTAAAGGCAACAAGATTTTTCTCTTGGCTTAATAGAGGATTTGTTTGACGTTCATATCCTAACAATCCCATATGATCCCATCTTGCTGTTTCACCAATAATAAAAACAACATACACATCTTCATTTGCCTTTGAAGGCTCATAAGTGAAGTGATCGGCAGGATTAAAAATATTTTGGTTATTAAACGTATCGTCATACTGCGTTATTGCATATTGAAATAATGGGATAATCCAATTTGTAGGTAAATACGCATAACTTAAGCCACCACTATAGCTTGGCAGATCCAAGTTATTTTTTATTTCATAGGCTTTTTGTTTTGAATCAAGTGTTTTCAAATAGGCAAAAACAGCCAGTGCAATCACAAGCATTTTGACGGTATTTTTTATCCAGATTTTTTTCTTTTGTTGTGTAGTTAGATTTTTCTCTGGTTTTTTACCTAGCCAAATAAGAGCTAATGGCAAAATAGATAAGCCAATAATCCAAATAATCACATTTGGGCTAACCAGCTCTTTAGATAAATCCGTATCCGTGGTTAGTGTTGAAATAATAATGCCGTATCCAATGACGACATCATAAAAAGAAATATAGTAACTCGCACAAACACTCACGACGAGAATAAAAGAGGCGACGATTTTAAAGAATAGAGAGCCGAAAAAAGAGAGTAGCCGTAATAGAAAGAAGGTAAAGGCAATGTTAACAGCAATTTCACCTAGAATATATAATACATCAATGAGGGGGTTGTTTGTATTTTGTGTGCCGTATCGGCCAATGTAAACGGAAAGATTAAGAAAGAAACCAAGGTAGACAGCTAAAAAAAGGGCAATGTTCTCTTTAGAAAAACGTAAAAACTTTAATTTTTGCATGTTCAGTTATTATCAATTTATATGGTGTAGAGGTCTTTAAGACCGCGAGGTTGTTTTCAGGTTCAGTATTATGTTCTTTTTTTTATTGAAGTTTAAAAATTTTTTATTTGATTTACATAAATATCAAAATTATTAATTTTAAATAGTTTTAGTAGATAGGAATATTGATAGAGATATTAGAAGGTTGTCATCATTATATACGGCAAGATCCCGATAAAGGCAGATAAGAAAGCGTATTTATTATTTTGATTTCGCAGATGAAATAAATAAGTATTATTACGTTATAAATATTAATGTATAACGAATTTTGATAGAAATACAAATCGACATAAATATCGTCATTAGTGTCGAGCACTTCCTACTACTTTAGCTGTCATTGTTTTCTTGCTCATTCAACGGATTTTATTTCTCTTTATTTTTCATTGTGTTGTGGAAAAGTGAAAAAGCGTGCTTATTTGGCACACTCTCTGCATAGATAGAGGAGAAGATCAGGTAATAACCTGAAAGTTGATGAACACAGGAGCAATGTTGATGAAAAAAGTCATCACGGTCTGTCCGTATTGCGCCTCAGGATGCAAAATCTACCTGAAGGTGGAAAACGGTAAAATTATTGGCGCTGAAGGAGCCAATGGTTTAACAAACCAAGGTGAGCTGTGTCTGAAAGGGTATTATGGATGGGATTTTATCCATGATACTAAGATACTGACTCCACGTCTTAAAACACCAATGATCCGTCGTGAAAGAGGCGGAAAATTAGAATCGGTTTCTTGGGATGAAGCGATTGAGTTTGCAAGTAGCAAGCTTCTTGCTATCAAAGAGAAATACGGTGCTAAATCTATTATGACAACCGGCTCTTCACGAGGCCCGGGTAACGAAGCTAACTTCGTTATGCAGAAATTCGCTCGTGCGGTTATCGGAAATAATAATATAGACTGCTGTGCTCGTGTCTGACACGGCCCTTCGGTTGCAGGTCTGCAGCGTTCGGTCGGTAATGGTGCTATGAGCAACTCAATCGTTGAGATTGAGGATACCAAATGTCTATTTGTCTTCGGCTATAACGCCGCAGACTCGCATCCTATTGTTGCTCGCCGTATTGTTAAGGCGAAAGAAAAGGGTGCCAAAATTATTGTATGTGACCCTCGTTACATCGAAACAGCACGTTTAGCCGATTTACACTTAGGCTTAAAAAATGGCTCTAACATTGCGCTATTAAATGCGATTGCGCATGTGATTATTGAAGAAGGATTGCATGATAAATCCTTTATCGAAAATCACACCGAGCAATTTGACGAGTATTGTAAATTAGTTGAAAGCTATACACCTGAATCTGTTGAAGAAATAACAGGTTTAAGTGCTCAAATTATTCGTGAAGCTGCACGTATGTACGCGAAAGCAGAAACAGCGACAATTCTTTGGGGTATGGGTGTAACTCAATTCTACCAAGGTGTTGAAACGGTACGTTCACTGACTAGTTTAGCTTTATTAACGGGTAATTTAGGTAAAAAATATGTCGGGGTTGGCCCAGTTCGTGGTCAAAATAACGTACAAGGTGCGTGTGATATGGGAGCATTGCCTAACACACTACCAGGTTATCAATACGTTACTGACGAAAAAGCGCGTGAGAAATTTGCTAAATTCTGGGGCATTGAGTCAATGCCTGAAGAAGTGGGCTATGCGTTAAGTGAAGTTCCTCATAATATCGATCACGGCTTATTAAAAGCTCACTATGTAATGGGTGAAGATCCACTGCAAACTGAGCCTGATTTAGCAACAATCCGTAGAACGTTTGAAAAACTGGATCTACTGATAGTGCAAGATATCTTTATGACCAAAACGGCGTCTATTGCTGACGTTATTTTCCCTGCAACATCATGGGGTGAGCATGAAGGTGTTTATACTGCGGCAGACCGTGGTTTCCAACGCTTCTATAAAGCTGTTGAACCTGTTGGTGATGTGAAAACAGACTGGCAAATTATCAGTCTGATGGCAACAGCAATGGGTTATCCAATGCATTACAACAATACCAAAGAAATTTGGGATGAGTTGCGTGAGTTATGCCCAATTTATTATGGTGCGACTTACGAAAAAATGGCGGACTTGGCTTATATCCAATGGCCTTGCCCAACAGAAGATAGCCCAGGTACACAATATCTGTACGATGGTGGTAAATTCGATACTCCTAACGGTAAAGGTCAATTCTTTACTTGTGAGTGGGCTCCACCAATTGACAAACTCTCTGATGAGTTTCCAATGGTATTGGCAACCGTCCGTGAAGTTGGACACTACTCTTGTCGTTCAATGACAGGTAACTGTAAAGCATTGGCGGCGTTGGCTGATGAACCGGGTTATGTTCAATTAAACACAGAAGATGCCAAACAGTTGGGTATCAAAGATCAAGAGTTAGTTTGGATACGCTCTCGTCAAGGTAAAGTCATTACGCGTGCTGCGGTCAGTGATAGACCGAATAAAGGTGCTGTATATATGACTTATCAATGGTGGATTGGTGCTTGTAACGAACTGGTTGCAGAGAATTTAAGCCCAATTACCAAAACACCTGAGTATAAATATTGTGCAGTATGTGTTGAGCCAATCAAGGAACAGGCTCAGGCAGAACACTATGTGAAAACGGAATATAGCAATATTAAACGTCGTTTAAGAGAAGCCGCCGAGGGTTGATCTTCGTCTGATTAATATTGTCTTTCTGCCTTAGAACCGAGTTTATTGACCTTAGCGTCAGTAAGCTCGGTTTTTTATTAGATTATTATTTTGTGCACAACTAAGCGACGGACTGATTTAAATAAAGTGTTAAAGGTAAGTCAGGATGCGGATCCATCGAATCAAATTTATGTGATGGGTGAGAATCAACCGTTGGATAGCGAGATAGTAAAACAATAAAGTCTTGGTAAGCCTGTTTTTTATTATCATGCGTAAAAATAGGTGTACCGCTATGATTTAATTCATTATCTGCAATGAGTAAAATATCAAGATATTGCGCATTATTGTGTTCATAAAGTACATTTTTAGGATCAATTTTTTGCCAAGCTGTTCCTATCGCCTCTTTTGGTGAATGAACACGTAAAGCGCCAGTATTATCCTTAACGTTATTCTTATTCATCATCACAATCATGGTGTGATCAACGCCATCTTTATGAACCCCTTCAATTGAAAGTTCACTTAAAGAATCTGGTTGGGCAATTAATCTTAAATGAAAAACAGTTGATATTGATTTAGGCGAATTTTGATCGGTTAAGTGACGAGATGTAAATTTATTACCTTGAATTAATAGCATTTTTAATTTTAATAACGCTTGATAAGCCGTATTGCTCTGCCAGCGATCATCAAGTGCTCTAAAATGCCTTTGTGTGCCACTGTCTTCACGAATAAATCCATCTTCTTCAGTGAGAACAAAAGGTTGATATTCTAGTCTGGAGATCGTTTCTATATCATTATCAAAAAGGTAGCGTCCTGTTCGAGAATGACGAAATGAAAGAGTCGGATCTTGTGCTAAATAGTCACCATATTCCATGAGTGCATTAATATCTTTTTCTTCAGCACCTAATTGTTTTATTAAATCAATGACAATACTTTGGGGAATAAAGACATATTTATTATTCTTGTATTCTTTTTTTATTTCACTAATTCTATTTATAAGCAGGCTATTCATATATAATATGCTCCATTGATGGTTTATATTATTAATAGTTAATAAAGTGAGTAATTAATAAAATATAATCATTTAGATTATAGATAGAGATTAATAAGTTTCAAATGTACAAAAAAAGAGTGTAATAAAATAATTACACTCTTTTAGATAAGTAAGAAACTATTTTAGGGTTAAAGTATTTCTGGAATTGAAATACCGAGACGTTGCATCCGCGATAATAACGTTGTTCTTTTTAATCCTAGTTTTAAAGCAGCGCCTCTAGCGCCAGCAACTACACCATTGGTTTCTCTTAATGCTTGAATTATCCTTTCTCGCTCTTCATCATCGCTTTCTGGCGCATTCGTCTGCATGCGCTTTTCAATGGATGAAGGTTGCGTCAGTACCTGCTTTAAACGAGAGGGCTTGTTAATATGAAGCTCTTTTAACTGAAGGTTTAATGTTGATCCTCGCGTTAAAATAACGGCACGCTCAATAATATTTTCAAGTTCACGAACATTACCCGGCCATGGATAAAGTGTTAACTGCTCCAATGCGTTGGCAGGTATACAATCTATTTTTCTATCCATTCTACGCGCAATTTTTTGCGTAAAATGTTTAGCTAAAAGCGGAATATCTTCAGGTCGCTCTCTTAGTGGTGGAATAATAATAGGAAAAACATTAAGACGATAATAAAGATCTTCTCGAAATTCACCTTCATCTGTTAATTCATGCAGATCTTTATTGGTCGCTGCAATTAGCCTAACATCAACTGGGATCACTTTATTACCACCCAACCTTTCTATTTCTCGCTCTTGAAGAACGCGAAGTAATTTGGGTTGTAAGTCAATTGGCATATCACCAATTTCATCAAGAAATAGCGTGCTTTTATCTGCCATCTCAAATCGGCCAATATGTGTATTGGTTGCGCCTGTAAATGCGCCTTTATCATGGCCAAAGAGATCACTTTCTAAAAGGCCAGAAGGTACTGCGGCACAGTTCATTTTTATCATCGACTTATTTTTTCGCAGACTTAGACGATGAATAGCGCGCGCAATTAATTCTTTACCCGTACCTGTTTCACCTAATATAAGTACAGTACTATCACTTTGTGCCACTAATTCAATTTGTTCTAGCACATTATGCATAGCGTCACTTTGATAAATAATCTCACTGAAGCATGCATTGTTATCTATTTGCTCATTAAGCCAAATATTCTCATTCTTTAAACTGTCTTTTAAATGTGTTATTTCTTCATAAGCCGCTGCATTTTCAATGGCGATACCAATACGAGCTGCAATTTGTTGTAGCAATTGGCAAGTATCGTTAGTAAAAACGCTTCCTACTTCGTGTGCTAAAATTAATAAGCCTAGCGGTTTATGATTAAAAGCCAGTGGCAATAACAAAGCCGTCTGCATATTTTGCTTAACTAGACGCTTAATCAAAACATCTTCTTGATTTTCTTTATTAATATCAATTAAGACAGGTTTATTCTGATTAATAATTTCTTCTGCTTTGTTATTCGCGCTACTAAACTTACGTTGTTGGCGAATGACTGATTTCCCAGTCTGATAACGACTAGAGTAAAGAATACCTTCACCACTATTTTGTGATGAGGTACGGCATAACATAAGACTAATATGGTTCAATCCAAAAAAACGATGTATTTCTTTAGAGACTTCAGAAATAAGACCATCCATGTCTAGATGAGCTAATACAGAATTTGTGATATCAACCAATATTCGATATTGGTTGCGCTCATTACGAAGGCTCTCCATAGTTTCAGCATTGTTACTGCTTAATTTCATGACACCACCGATTGCCCTAAAAAATTAGCTATATTGTAGTAGGTTTATAATAAATTTATATCAATGACTGAATCATTTTTGATCCAACCCGCTATTTTTGTATACGTCGTGAAACTTAAGAATATAAATGTATCAAATCACTATATAATCAAATATATATCGATTTATTTTATCGTCAAAATTGTCGAATAATTTGACGAAGTAACTTATTTATTAATTAATAATTATTTTTATTTGAAAATTATTTAATTGAAAAATAAGGAATAGTTATATCAAAAATATATTGGCATGAACCGTGCTAGATTCATTCTATTGATACTCTAATTATTACTCTTAATTAGAATAACTCGTTGCATTTATCGCCATATATAACGGCTATATATAACAAAGATCAGGAGAATATGATGAACCGTTTCATCATTGCAGACCCTAAAAAATGTATTGGTTGCCATACTTGTGAAGTGGCTTGTGTCGTGTCACATCAGCAAGTAGACCAAGATAATTTAGCCATTGAGCAAATTAGTGAGCAGAATTTCCAACCCCGAATTCATGTGGTCAAAGGATTTTCAATCAGTACGGCAGTTGTTTGTCATCAATGTGAAGATGCCCCTTGTGCTAATGTGTGTCCGAATGGCGCTATCATTCATAACAAAGATTATTACTATGTTGATCAGGAAAAATGTATAGGTTGTAAAACCTGTGTACTGGCTTGCCCTTATGGCACGATGGAAGTGGTTTCTCGTCCAGTTATGCGCACATCAACCGCGCTCAATGCGATTGAGGCATTTAAAGCGGAAGCCAACAAATGCGACTTATGCCACCATCGTGAAGCGGGTCCCGCATGTATTGAAGTCTGCCCAACTCATGCTTTAGTGTGTATTGATAGAGATGCACTTGAAGAGATGGTTAAAGAGCGTCGTCGCAGAGCAGCTTTTGAAACCGGTGCTGAATTGTTGTTCTAAGATCAATAATAAAGCAACTATGTACTGGTACTATAGTTGCTATTATTTATCCTGCTTCAATAAGGTATCGACATGCATGAAATTACGCTTTGCCAGAGCGCATTTGAGATAATAGATTCTCAAGCTAAATTAAATAATGCAAAAAAAGTAAAAAGTGTATGGATGGAATTGGGCGCATTATCTTGTGTTGAAGTCAGTGCACTTGAATTTTGCTTTGATATTGTTTGCAGAGACACCCTTGCCCAAGGTTGTGAATTACATATTGAGGTTATCCCCGCGAAAGCATGGTGTTGGGATTGTCATCAAGTTGTCACTGTTTCAACCTTTAATGCAGGTTGTCCGTCTTGTGGTAGCCAAAATTTGCGCGTTGAAAATGATGATGCAATGCGAATAAAGCAAATAGAGATCGAATAGGGGTTGTTATGTGTCTTGGTATTCCAGGTCAGGTTGTTGAAGTCGGAAAAACAATCACTGAAAATGCAATGGTCGATGTTTGTGGCGTTAAACGAGAAGTGAATATTGCGTTAGTCTGCGAGGGTGAGCCTCATACGATGATCGGTAAGTGGGTGTTAGTGCATGTTGGTTTCGCCATGAGTATTGTCAATGAAGAAGAAGCAAAAGAGACGCTGGATGCTCTGATGGCAATGGGAGAAGTTGAAGATGATGTCTCTGCTTTTCTTTATGGCGAAGAGGGCGCACCTAAGCAAGTTTGAATAAATTTCAAGCTATTGCATGCTTTATTACTTTTTCTTATAATTCAATCTCATTTCTCTGAAGCTGGGACGACCCAGCTTTCTGTTGTTCATTCAGGGGACGACCCCAAATATGTTTTATATAAAAGGGGTAATTTATGTCCTGGGCAATTCTATTTGTTGCTGGTTTACTTGAGATAGTTTGGGCTGTTGGCTTGAAATACACTCATGGATTTACGCGACTAACACCAAGCATTATTACGATAACGGCCATGATTGTGAGCATGGGCATGTTATCTTATGCCATGAAAGGCTTACCAGCAGGCACCGCTTATGCGATTTGGACTGGTATTGGTGCTGTCGGTACTGCAATTTTTGGTATTTTAGTTTTTGGTGAGTCTGCCAATATTTATCGTTTATTGAGTTTAGCGATGATAATTTTTGGCATTATCGGGCTGAAATTGGCGAGTTAATTGTGATAGGTTTGATTTATTAAAAAATTTTCTAATAAGATTAGCGTAATTAAAATCTTTTTACTTATGTTATTGTTCTAATAAAAATCATCAAAAATCAATTAGATAATGATAATTAAAAGATCTGCGTTAAAATTTTGATAGTCAATAAGCGGTAACATTTAACCATAGAACCCCCCAAAATAAGTGTCCTATTTTGGGGAGAATTTAGAGACTTTGATTTTGCTCTAATCAATTGGGTACGATATTTTCTAGCTTCTCCCATATCCTTTTTGCAGAATAAAAAATGCAATCACCTAACTTTTTTTGTTTCTTGGTTTTTAATCTAAGTGGTTAAAGAAACATTGATTGAAAAAGTGGTACTGGTTACTATAGTGCTCATTACTGCAGAGGGAGTGGCATGGGAATATATAAAATATCTTCTTTTAAGAGAAGTGTGAAGAAAACACCCATAACGGATAAGCAGTTATCTGTAGCTGCAAAAGAAGTTCAGCAAGGAAAATATGAAGCTGACTTGGATGGTGGAGTAATAAAAAAACGTCTAGCAATACAAGGACAAGGTAAAAGCGGAAGTGTTAGAGTCATCATATTTTTTAAGATCAACAATCATCTTTTTTTCGCTGATGGCTGGACGAAAAATGCCGTTAATGCAAAGGGAAAAAAAGAAATAGAAGATGACGAATTGCAGGCCTATAAACATTTAGCAAATGAGTTTTTAAATTATGATGAAAGTACTATTAATCATTTAATTTCTTGCAGAATTTTAGAGGAAATAACTGATGAGTAACAAGCTAAATAACATGCTTGAATTGGCTAAAGAGCTAAATGCCGCAGGTACATCACCCGATAGCTTGGTTCAAGAAATTGAAAGTATTGTTCACACTCGTGAAATTAATGACAAAATACAATGCGTATCGGCGATGAGTGGTGCAGAGATTAAAACTTTGCGCACTAAATTTGGAATGTCACAGGCTGTTCTTGCCCGAGCTTTAGGTATGTCAAAAGAGAGCGTATCTAAATGGGAAAGAGGTGAAAAGAAGCCAAGTGGACCAGCGCTAAGAATGTTACGTATTTTAGAACGTCAGGGACCTGAAGTCCTAATAATTTAAGTGAGAGACGATAAGCCGTTAAGTGCTTTTTGTTTACTGTGGAGATATAGTTCAAATATAAAAAAGTTAATTATAGAAAATTTTTTTCATAAAAAAAGCCACTCAATGAGTGGCTTTTAATTTTTACGTATTAATCAATTACAGCGTAAATACACCAATGATAGCGATAACGCTGATAATTGCTGCACCACCATAAAATACCCATTTGCTTGCAGGTACATGCACTTTAAAATCGTGCAGAGTATGGTGAATACGGTGTAATGCACACCAAACTGGCAGAATAATCATTAGCAGTAAGAACAGACGGCCAATGATGCTTTGGCTAAATGCCATAATACGTTCATAAGTAAATGCTTCTGGCGCAATACCCATAGGGATTAGGATACCGAGCAGGATGATGATTGCTGGAGAAACAATCGCACTCCACATACCACCTGCACCAAATAATCCCCAGAAAATAGGTTCATCAGAGCGCTTAGGAAGTTGATTCTGATTCATTATTTCCTCCTGGGTTAAATTAACGCCACTGCCAGAATAGCGGCAGTAACAACGATAGTGACACCCCAGAAACCACGAACGATGGGTTCTTGTGGCATTTTTTCATCTTTAACAACGATAACCACTGCTTTTGGTGCAAGTTTGAACCAAGTTGCAGAGTGGAAGACCGTCGCAATTAGGGTCACAATGTTAATTAGCATTACAATTGGGTTGCTCAGGAATCCAACGAAACCTGCCCAACTTTCTGGTCCATTTTTCAGTGCGAATACACCAAACAGTACAACCAGACTGAACCAAAGTTGTGGAAGACAAGTCCCTTCACGGGTGATATAGAAACGATAGAATCCAAGTTTCGTCCACCAGTTTGGTTGCATGCCACGAACATAAGGCTTACGTTTTGTTGTCATGTCTTGTTTCCTCCTTAACGTGGTTTCAGCATCGCAATGACAAAGTCTTGCGCACTGGCTGCTTTACCTTGCTGAATAGCGGCAGCAGGATCCACATGTTTTGGACAGACTTCAGAACAGTAGCCAACAAAGGTACAAGACCAGACACCATTCTCACCATTTAACTGAGGCATACGCTCTTTTGCCCCATGGTCGCGACTATCTGTGTTGTAACGTTGAGCTAATGTAATCGCTGCTGGGCCAATAAACTCTGGGTTTAGACCAAACTGCGGGCATGCTGCATAGCAAAGACCGCAGTTGATACAACCAGAGAATTGGTGGTATTTTGCCATTTGAGCAGGAGTCTGTTTATTCGTCCCTTCTGAAGGCTTACGATCATTACCGATGATATAAGGTTTAATCGCTTCTAAGCTTTCAATAAAGTGAGTCATATCGACAACAAGGTCACGCTCAACTGGGAAGTTACCTAACGCTTCAACTCTTATACCGTCTGGATATTCACGAATAAACGTTTTACAAGCCAATTTAGGCACTTTGTTGACCATCATGCCGCAAGAGCCACAAATCGCCATACGGCAAGACCAACGATAAGAAAGATCAGGCGCTAAATTGTCTTTAATATAACCCAATGCGTCCAGTAATGAGGTTTGCTCATCATAAGGAACATCATAAGTGACGAAATGAGGCGCTTCGTCTGTTTCTGGGTTATAGCGCATGACTTCCATTTTAATGTGCTTCATGTCATCAGCCATTCGCTTTCTCCTTATTCTGCTTGTCTTGTGCAGTCGCTTCACCACCATAGACACGTTTAGCAGGAGCAGATTTCGTGATCTTCACATCGCTATATTCTAAACGAGGGGCACCTTCTGGGTTATAGAACGCCAGAGTATGTTTCAGGAAGTTCACGTCATCACGCTCAGTACAACCTTCGTCAAGACGTTGGTGTGCACCACGAGACTCTTTACGATTGATTGCGGAATGAGCCATACATTCAGCGACATCTAAACCAAAGCCAAGCTCAATTTTGTACAGTAAATCTGTATTAAAGACACTGCTCGTGTCTTTAATTTCAACGCGTTTGAAACGTTCTTTTAATTCAGCCAGTTTATCAATGGTTTTTTGCATTAATTCAGGTGTACGATAGATACCGCAACCTTCTTCCATTGATTCACCCATTTCGTCTCGAATTTGTGACCAGCTTTCAGAACCTTTTTGGTTCATCAGATTTTTCAGGCCATCTTCGATATCACGAGTACGAGCATCTAATGCTGATGCGTTAGCTGGTGCTGCTTCTTGTGCACAACGAACCGCTTCTTCACCAGCAAGACGACCGAATACAACCAGCTCTGCCAGTGAGTTAGAACCTAAACGGTTAGCGCCGTGTAAGCCAACAGATGAACATTCACCCACCGCAAACAGACCTTTAATACGAGTCTCAGTTTGTTGGTTAGTTTCGATACCACCCATAGTGTAGTGAGCAGTAGGACGAACAGGGATTGGTTCATTAACTGGGTCAACACCCACATACGCTTTTGCCAGTTCACAAATAAATGGCAGACGTTCATGAAGTTTTTTCGCACCCAGATGACGTAAGTCAAGATAAACAACGTCACCACGGTGAGTTTTGATGGTACGGCCTGCGCGCCACTCATGCCAGAAAGCTTGAGAAACTTTATCGCGAGGACCTAATTCCATGTATTTATTTTCTGGTTTACCTAATGGTGTTTCTGGTCCTAGGCCGTAATCTTGCAGATAACGATAGCCATCTTTATTGACCAGAATACCACCTTCACCACGACAACCTTCGGTCATCAGGATACCTGAACCTGGTAGGCCAGTTGGGTGATATTGAACAAATTCCATATCACGCAGTGGAACGCCATGACGTAAAGCGATACCCATACCATCACCAGTAACAATACCGCCATTGGTATTGAAACGATAAACACGTCCCGCACCACCAGTTGCCATAATGACTGCGTTAGCACGAATTTGAACTTTCGTACCTTCCATCATATTAATAGCAACAAGACCACGAGCGTGACCTTCATCAACAAGAATATCGAGAACAAAGTGTTCGTCGAAACGTTGAATTTGTGGGTATTTTAAGGATGTTTGGAACAGGGTATGTAGCATATGGAAGCCGGTTTTATCGGCTGCGAACCAGGTCCGTTCGATCTTCATCCCACCAAAACGTCGGACGTTGACTGACCCGTCTTCTTTCCGGCTCCAAGGACAGCCCCAGAGTTCTAGTTGAGTCATCTCTGTTGGACAATGCTCAACGAAGTAATCGACGACATCCTGTTCACACAACCAGTCACCGCCTGAAACGGTATCATTGAAGTGGAAATCATAGGAGTCGTGAGCCTGAGTCACTGCTGCTGATCCGCCTTCTGCTGCCACGGTGTGGCTACGCATTGGGTAAACTTTTGAGATCAGAGCAATTTTCAGTTGAGGATTAGCTTCCGCTGCAGCTATTGCTGCTCGTAAGCCTGCGCCCCCGGCTCCGATTATCGCTATATCGGCATTAAAGGTTTGCACTGCGCTTCTCCATTGTTCAAGTGAAAATTGGAATAATTGTCTAGAATTCAATTCACTGACATTATTAATTTGTAATGCTATTTTTTTACGCTATCCGTAACGAAATTGTTTCACTACCTTGTGACTGCGCTTGATAACATCTTTATTATCATTGACTGTAATTTTAGTATAACGAAATGTAGGGCACCGAAATTTGATATGAATGATGGTTTTCCCGTATTTCGCAAAAAAAGTGTGATCTATGCCAAGAATTCTGGGTTTAACTAATAAGCCACCAGAGAAACTTGAAGATTAAATAGAATATATTTTTCTAAATTGAAAATTTATAAATAGTAATGAATAACCTATTTTGAAAGTATAGATAACTTTAATTGGAAATGACAATGATTTTTTATTAAATGTTGATTTTAAAGGGTAAATGCTTTTATCTTTCTTAAGTCTAATTTTAATTAATAAAATTCCATTTTAAAAACTAAAATAAATTTTTTACTATTTATCTAAAACAAATCGGTTTGTCTTGTTAATTGTTAATAAAATATTAATAATATTTCTAAAGGTTTTTAATATTCATCAAAATACGTAGATTTAAATAGAAAGTTAACTTTGAAGTTTAGATGAGTTTGGCTATTTAAATATAAGCATAGTGTTAGTTTATTGTTATTTGTAATTGAGAAAAAGAATTATTCTAATTAACTTTTTTTATAAAAATAGCGAAAAAGCACTGAGTTTCTTACTTTAAATTGGTGTTTATTTAAACGATAAAAAGTGCCCAAAAGTAGATGTTTTGTAGAATTATATTTATTTATCTTATGTGTTTTTACTTAATAAAAGAAAAGATCAGTGAAAAAATATAAAATGAAACCTCTCTTTATTAGGAGAAATTTGTCTGTTGAAGAGGATGCGAGTAAACTGCACGCTTTGTTTTCTGTTGGAGTTTTTCGTTCATGAGTGAAATCGCGGATTGGCAGCCAAGCGCCTCAATCGCCAACTTATTAAAAAAGGCGAAAATAGTCAGTAATATTAGGCGTTTTTTCACTGATCGTGGTGTGTTAGAAGTTGAAACACCGATGATGAGTCAGGCTACCGTTACCGATGTTCATCTTTACCCATTTGAAACCCAATTTGTGGGGCCTGGTGCTTCTCAAGGGCTAAAACTTTATTTGATGACAAGCCCTGAATACCACATGAAGCGTTTATTGGCTGCAAACAGTGGGCCGATTTATCAAATGGGGCGTTGCTTCCGTAATGAGGAAGCCGGTAGATATCATAATCCGGAATTTACGATGCTTGAGTGGTATCGCCCTTGTTTTGATATGTACCGGTTGATGAATGAAGTCGATGATCTACTGCAAGAAGTGTTAGATTGTGAAGCATCAGAGTCACTCTCTTATCAGCAAGCATTTTTGCGTTATCTCGATATTGACCCTTTATCTGTTGATAAAGAAAAATTGCGTGAAGTGGCGGCAAAACTGGATTTATCAAATATTGCAGATACTGAAGAAGATAAAGATACGCTACTTCAGTTGCTATTTGTTTCTGGAGTTGAACCTCATATCGGTTTAGAAAAGCCAACCTTTATCTATCATTTCCCTGCGTCACAAGCGTCATTGGCTGAAATCAGCTCTGAAGATCATCGTGTAGCAGAGCGTTTTGAAGTCTATTTTAAAGGTGTTGAGTTAGCGAACGGATTCCGTGAGCTGACGGATGCACAAGAGCAACGTCATCGCTTTGAACGTGATAATCGTCAGCGAGTGGCAATGGGATTACCAGAGCAACCTATTGATGAGCGCTTTTTAGCTGCTCTTGAAGCGGGACTACCTGAGTGTTCGGGTGTAGCTTTAGGCGTTGATCGCCTTATTATGCTAGCACTGGGTGTTGAACGCCTTAGTGATGTTATTGCATTCCCTGTTTACAGGGCATAAGTGCGATATCAATAGTGCTAAAAAAGAGAGCCGAGGCTCTCTTTTTTATTTTTTGGATTTTCGGCTTTGTCTTCGTTTTTCTTCTGCTTCAAGGGCTTTTTCTTGAAACTTCGCAAACTTATTCCCTGTTACGTCTTTCATATAGCGATAATTAATAAACCAAAACGTAATACATGAAAATAAAATAACCCACCAAATTAACAGTAGCTTTAATGCAGAATTAACACCCAGCATTAAATTAAAGCTAATTAAGACCATTAAGCTGACAAATATCGAGCTAAATAATCCTCCTGCAATTTGCAACATATATTTTTTTAAAGGTGTGATACTGATTAATGGCAAGATAATTGCCATAGAGAACAGTACGCCAAATGTGGCAAACATAATAATCGAGATAGGTTCATCAAAGCTTAGAAACCAATCCGTTATACCAAAAAAAGAAAAGGGAATTTCTATCATGATATTGCTTCCCTACTAGGGTAAAAAAGAGGGATATCTTTAAATTTAAAAATAAACATAAACACTATATTAGGAAAAATACGTATTTCAGTATTATAGAGAGTCACGGATTGATTGAAGAATTCTCGCCTGTCAGCTATGCATTCTTCTAATTCTTTCGCTTGTATTTGTAATAGGTGCAAATTTTTCCCGCTGATAAGTTCAGGATATTTTTCAGCAATAATGAGTGATTTTTTTATTTGTGGTAATAACTGATTAGCTAAATTAACTTTTTCATCTAATACATCTGCATGTAAATAGTGATCTCTATTTTCAGCCAATTTTTCAAATAAGGCTTTCTCATGATCCATTGCTTTTTGTGTAATCACTATCAGCATGAGGATCAAGTCAGCTTGTTTTTTTAATAAAACATCAATGTTTGCAAAGGCTTTATAGCAATTATTTTTTAGCATCACCATGTTGTTATAAATCATCACTAATTGGCGTATTAAAAAATACACTAAGGTGAGAATAAAAATAATGAAAATAAGCCATTCCATAATAATTAATTACCAAGGTGAAGAGGTGTTATTAAAATAAAGCGTTAAGATGCCGTCTTGATATTCCATCGGTATTACTAAAATGGAAAAGATAACAAAAAGAGCAAGGATAACGATGATAGTCGCGTTACGACGTAAAGGACGCGCTTTGTTCCAACTAACAATATAATCTTGTGGCGATAAACCCAGTAGGTAATGAGGCGCTTTACGTGTGATAACCACTTCGCTATTGACGGACTCTGCATCACCAATTAATAAATATGTTGTATTTTTGTCTAAAATGTACTCTTTAAAACGTTTACTGTTGGATTCAAAATCTTGATGAGGTTTGATACCAAAGTGTATAAAAGGAGTATCAGCCGCAAGAACTTGAATTGATCCTGTATCATCTGTCATCGTGAAATTATTGATTTCTTTTTCGCAAAGCGTTTGCTGATAGCTTTTTTTACCTTCTTTGTCTGTGGATATGTCGTATTCATAATAGAAATAGCCATAACACTCTTTTTTACCTAATCGACTATTTAAGATTTTCCCCGCAGTTATCTTGCCTTCAATTTCAACAAGCCCAATGGCTAAAGAGCGAATTTTAGATGTCGCTAGAATTTTTTGAAAACGTAAAAAACGTTTTTCAGGTGTTCTTCTGACGATTTGGTAAACGAACATTAAAACGAAACTTAAAAAGAACAATCTTTGGTCGATAAATAAGCTGAAGCTTAAACTCAGCAATAAAAGGCTAACAAATACAGTGTTGATAAGTGCTGAAAATTTAGAGGTTCCTTCATTTTGTAATTGATGGTAATTCTTTATCGCTTTCTCTCCAATATTCGCAATATGGGTTGAAATACCATATGCAAATAGCAAAATAACAGCGAATGCAATTCCGGAGATAAGATTAACAACAGAGTCTTCACCACTAGGATAAACGTCCGTTTCTCTCGAAAAAAACAGATAATTTCCAGCAGCAAAAGCGATCCCTAAAAAGGGAACAATACTCAAGCTATTCTTCTTTTTTTGAGGACGTTTGCTGCGTAAAAAATAGATTAATGCACCCACAGCACAGCCGATAAAAAAATAAATTAACACTGCAATTTATCCTTAATGCGGTTATTTAAAGTGAATTCCTTCAAATTTCATTTCTTCTTTTGGTATTTCGAGTAATTGCATACGTTCAAAGCGAAAAAGGCCAGCAATTAAGCTATCAGGAAACATCTCTATTGCAGTGTTGTAGTTAGTTGTTGCATCATTAAAGCCTTCACGACGTTGAGCAATTTTATTTTCTACATCACTAACACCTGTTTGAAGTAGTGCTAATTGCTCACCTGAAATTAACGTCGGATAATTTTCAGCAAGGGCAATCATGCCTCGCAGTGCTGTATTCATCTCATTTGTTGCGCTAATTTTTTCATTAATATTTTGTGCTTTAAAATAGCGTTGTCTTGCGTCACTTAATGCAATAAATACACCTTTTTCGTGCTCCATGGCTTTTTCAGCTATAGCCATTAATTGAGGAATTTGGTCAGCTCTTTGTTTTAAAATAACGTCAATATTCGCAAACTGATTACTTACTTGATTGCGTGTTGCAATAAGACGGTTGTAAATGGAAATTCCCCAACCAATAAAAAGAACGATAAGAACAAGTAAAATAATCGCCATTATTGTCATCGTGATCCCTTCCTCTAAATATTTAATAAATAATGATAGCTAAATTAAAAAGTGATTATGATTTTTAATTAAATTATTAGAATAAGTTAGAGAAAGATTAAGGAATATACAATCAGAAAGGGCGCAAATATCTAGGATACTCGTCATACTTCAAGTTGCAGCGTTGTTGACTATATTCATTCGTACTAGTCACATACTTATGTATGCTCCTAGCACCTCATTCATTTGTCGCCTAGCTGCACCTTGAATTATTTAGAGTATCGACTTGTTATACTTCAAGTTGTACCTTGAATTATTTAGAGTATCGACTTGTTATACTTCAAGTTGCACCTTGAGTTATTTAAGGTGCAACTAAAATGTGATAAGTTATTTAGCTTGTTTTTGTAAGAATTTAACTCCTAAATCAGGGAAGTCTGTAAAGACACCCTCAGCACCTGCTTGGTTATAAATGATGTCGTAAAGCTGATCACCATCTTTTGCGTATTTAGGCAGTTTATCAATACGAACAGTAAATGGATGAATGGTTAGTTTATTAGCATGCGCATCAGCAGCCATTCCCGTTAAGGTGATTTTTTCTGGTGTTGAATTTTCTTCGACTAACATGTGGTAGTCAGGGCCAATACCATCGGCATAAGTGGCAATTTCTTTCATTGCACCTGGCTTAAACATCCACTCATAGCTGTAGTTTGTCCATGTTCCATCAGGTTGTTTTTCATAAGTCTCATTCCAGTCTGTATAGGCAATTAACTGAACGAGTTTTAAATCCATACCCATTTTAGGCATTAATTCTGTTTTGATGCGTTTTAGGTCGTTAGCATCGAAAGATTGCAGATAAACATTGTCGGTTTTTTTCGTGTAACCATACTGTTTAAGTACTTCGAGCACTTTAGAGGTAATGTCTTTGCCTTCTTGTTCATGGAACCAAGGCGCTTTAATTTCAGGGTAAATACCAATATCTTGCCCTGTTGATTTGTTTAAACCTTGAACAAATTCAATCTCTTCTTGGAATGTGTGTACACGGAAATCGGATTTACCCATAGGGAAACGGTTTGGATAACTTTGGACTTTTTTACCGTCAACAATGTCAAAACCTTCGGTAAATTTTAGCCCTTTGATCTCTTCAAGTGTAAAGTCGATAGCGTAATAACGACCATCTTTTCTTGCTCTATTTGGATAACGTTCAGCCACATCTGTTACACGATCAAGATAGTGATCATGTAAGACAACCAGTTCGTTATCTTTTGTCATCACTAAGTCTTGTTCTAGATAATCTGCGCCTTGAGCATAAGCTAATGCTTTGGCAGGAAGCGTATGTTCAGGCAAATAACCACTTGCACCACGGTGAGCGATAACGACCTTATCACTTGCCGCTTGTGCGATTGCACTTAAAGATAGAGTTAAAAGAACGCCTGCAACTAACGGTTTTATTCTAAAAGATTTACTCATAAAGCTGCTCCATTTTAATTCTATGTACAACAAAGTTATGTACAGTTGGCAATAAAAAAGCCACATCAAAACAGTTGATGTGGCTTGGTTTTTAGAGATGAGATTTAACTAATTTCATAAATAATCAGTTAGCGATTATTCGTACTTCTGAAGCATTTCACGTTTGTGTTTGGTTTCAGTAACCATCACGATAAGTAATAACACAACAGATAGCGCACTACCGCCGATCATGACCATAAAGCCGCCATCCCAGCCGAAGTAGTCAACGGTGTAACCTACGATAGCACTTGCTGCAACAGAACCACCTAAGTAACCGAATAGACCAGTAAAGCCTGCTGCTGTACCTGCTGCTTTTTTCGGGGCAAGCTCTAGCGCATGCAGACCAATTAACATAACAGGACCGTAGATTAAGAAACCGATGATTAACATACACGCCATATCAACATTCGGGTTACCCGCTGGGTTCATCCAGAATACGATAGTTGCGATAGTTACCAAGGTCATGAAGAACACGCCTGTTGCACCACGATTACCCTTGAACACTTTATCCGACATCCAACCACACAGCAGCGTGCCTGGAATACCAGCGTATTCATATAAGAAGTAAGCCCATGATGATTTATCCATTGCAAAGTGTTTAACTTCACGCAGATAAGTTGGTGACCAGTCCAGTACGCCGTAACGCAGTAAGTAAACGAACACGTTCGCAATTGCAATCATCCACAGAAGTTTGTTAGGGAACACATACTTCATGAAGATTTCTTTTGCAGTCAGTTCTTGTTCGTCGGTTTCTTTATAATCTGGTGGATAGTCGTTTTTGTACTCTTCGATTGAAGGTAAACCACAAGATTGTGGGGTATCACGCATTAATGCGAATGCAATCATAGCAACTAAGATTGCGGCAAATGCTGGCATATATAACGCTGCTTTCCAGTCGTTAAACCACGCCATACCTAATAAGAACAGTAATGGAGGTAAGCCACCACCAACGTTATGAGCACAGTTCCAGATAGAAACGATACCGCCACGTTCTTTTTGTGACCACCAGTGCACCATTGTACGTCCACAAGGAGGCCAGCCCATACCTTGGAACCAACCACAAAGGAACAACAGAACGAACATTACCATAATGCTCGAAGTTGCCCATGGTACAAAGCCCATAAATAGCATCACTGCGGATGCTAAAATAAGACCTGCTGGTAAGAAATAACGAGGGTTAGCACGGTCAGAGAATGAGCCCATGATAAACTTAGAGAAACCGTAAGCAATCGAGATCCCTGATAAAGCAAAACCTAGGTCACCTTTAGAAAACCCTTCTTCTACAAGATAAGGCATTGCTAACGCAAAGTTTTTTCTTACTAAATAATAAGCAGCATAACCGAAGAAAATCCCCATAAAGATCTGCCAACGCAGACGACGATAGACAGGATCTATCTGCTCTTTTGGCAAACGCGCTTTATGTGGCGCAGGTCTAAACAGACTTAACATATTAGCCTCCGATGGCTTTTATTTTAATATGTTGATATTAAATAATGACAAAACGAACAGTGAAGTTATCAAAAAATTTTCTTTAACGAACTTAATAGTAAACTTATACAATCAAATTTACTGTGAGGTATTACTCAGTTGTCGAATAATTTTTCAAGATGTGCAATTTTGAGTGATATGTTAACTTTATCAAATACTTTTTGTTAAATAATTTGTGATTAGTATCACACTTGTGGTTTTAATTTTTCACTCGTGAGCGTTTCTCTTTCGTTTTTGCTCATTATCAAACATTAACCACATTTTTTGTGTATCTTATACACTATAATTAACGCTAAAGAATAATTAAGCGTTTGCTGAATGTAATGTGAGAGGGCATCTCTATGATGAGCGGTTCACCAGTGACAGAAACTGATGTCATTATTATTGGCGGGGGAGCAACCGGTGCAGGCATGGCAAGAGACTGTGCACGCCGTGGATTACGTTGTGTCCTGCTTGAAAGGCATGATATTGCAACCGGTGCGACCGGTCGAAATCATGGATTGTTACACAGTGGTGCGCGTTATGCAGTAACAGACCCTGAGTCAGCGCGTGAGTGTATTGAAGAAAACATGATTTTAAAACGGGTCGCTCGTCATTGTGTTGAAAAAACGGATGGCCTTTTTATTACCCTTCCTGAAGATTCTTTAGAGTTTCAACAGACCTTTATTCAATCTTGCCAAGCAGCAGGTATTGATGCTCAAGCGATTTCACCCGAAGAAGCTATTCGCTTAGAGCCATCTGTTAACCCAAATTTAATCGGCGCGGTTAAAGTGCCAGATGGTACTGTCGATCCTTTCCGTTTAACTGCCGCAAATATGTTAGATGCCCGCGAACATGGCGCCCAAGTACTGACTTACCATGAAGTTGTTGGACTTATTCGTGAAGGCGACCGTGTTAAAGGTGTGAAAGTTTACGATCATCAAGCGAAAAAACTGTATGAAATTCGCGCGCAAATAGTGGCAAATGCAGGGGGAATTTGGGGGCAAAAAATCGCTGAATATGGCGAGTTAAAAGTTCGTATGTTCCCAGCCAAAGGTGCGTTGTTGATTTTGGGTCATCGTATTAACAATATGGTGATCAACCGCTGTCGTAAACCTGCGGATGCCGATATTTTAGTGCCTGGCGATACCATTTCATTAATTGGTACAACATCAACACGAGTACCTTACGATGAAATCGACAATATGTATGTCACCCCTGAAGAAGTTGATATTCTTATTCGTGAAGGTTCAATGTTAGCGCCAAAACTGGCTCAAACTCGAATTTTACGTGCTTATGCAGGTGTGCGTCCTTTAGTTGCAAGTGATGATGATCCATCTGGTCGTAATGTTAGCCGTGGTATTGTTTTACTCGACCATGCGCAACGTGATGGATTAGAAGGATTTATTACTATTACTGGCGGTAAATTAATGACTTACCGTTTAATGGCTGAATGGGCAACAGATAAAATCTGCGAAAAATTAAATGTCTCTGCTAAATGTACAACCGCAGAAGAAGCCTTACCGGGCTCTCGCCAATCAGCAGAGCAAGCATTACGTAGCGTTGTTTCATTACCTGCGCCAATTCGTGGTTCTGCGGTTTATCGCCACGGTGATTTAGCTAATAAATTATTGAGTAATGAACGTAGCGATAAGAGTTTAGTCTGTGAATGTGAAGCCGTTACGGCAGGGGAAGTTCGCTATGCGGTTAACTCTTTAACTGTCAATAACTTACTTGATTTACGCCGCCGTACTCGCGTGGGTATGGGAACATGCCAAGGTGAACTTTGTGCTTGTCGTGCAGCGGGTTTATTAAACCGTTTACAAGTCACTACTCCTCACGAATCAGAACAGCAGCTTGCCCATTTCTTAAATGAGCGTTGGAAAGGTATTCGACCAATTGCTTGGGGTAATGCGTTACGTGAGAGTGAATTCACCAGTTGGGTTTACCAAGGTTTATGTGGTTTAGATGCTGATATGATTGAAAAAACAGCTTCAGCGGAGGCAGATAATGAAATTTGACGTCATCATTATAGGTAGCGGGCTTGCAGGATTAACCGCAGGTATTCGTCTTGCTGAAGCTGGTAAGTCTTGTGCAATCATCAGTAATGGTCAAAGTGCGCTACACTTTTCATCAGGTTCATTGGATTTATTAACCCATCTTCCTGATGGTTCAGTCGTGACTCAACCTAAAAAAGCATTGGCAACATTAGCTGAATTAGCCCCTAAGCATCCTTATAGCCGTATTGGTGAAATTCAGGTTTCAACTTTCATTGAACAGGCTCAAGCACTATTAGCAAATACGAGTGGTCTTGAATATCAAGGTAATGGTGATGAAAACCATTATCGTATTACACCCGTTGGGCGTTCACGTATGAGTTGGATGAGCCCAAAACGTGTGCCAACGCATGGTGTTGATCAAGCGTTGCCATGGAAAAAGCTGGCTGTTGTTGGAATCGAAGGCTTCTTAGATTTTCAGCCACAATTTGCAAGCAATACGCTTAATGAGCAAGGTGTTGAGTCTATTCCTTATCATATTCACTTACCGCTATTAGACAGATTACGTGATAATCCAAGTGAATTTAGAGCAGTCAATATTGCGCGCTATTTAGATAAACCTGAAAACACTAAAGCGTTAGCGGAAGAGCTGAAAAAGCATATCGATGATAGTGTTGAAGCAATTATTTTACCTGCATGTATTGGACTGGATGCTGAAGAGCCAGTGATGCTACTTCAACAACTTGTCGGTAAACCTATCTGTTTATTACCGACATTGCCACCATCACTATTAGGTATTCGTTTACATCAAGCATTAAAACTGCGTTTCCAAAAAGCTGGCGGTTTAATAATGCCGGGCGATCGTGCAGAACAAGTTGATTTAGTAGGGAATAAAGTTACCGGTATTCATACTCGAAACCATACTGACATTCCGATTCGCAGTGAGCATGTTGTATTGGCGACGGGCAGCTTCTTCAATAATGGGTTAATTGCAGAGTTTGATCGTGTCTATGAACCTTTGATGGAACTTGATTTGCTAGAAACATTACCTCGCAATGAGTGGACAAAAGAGAATGTCTTTGCGAAACAGCCTTATATGCGATTTGGTGTTGATACAGATAGTCAATTAAGACCGATGAAATATGGCGAAGTCTTAGAGAATGTTTACGCCGTAGGTGCTGTATTAGGTGGGTTTGACCCACTTAATGAAGGTTGTGGCGCAGGTGTTTCAATGATCAGCGCACTTTATGCAGCGCAGCAAATTTTACAGCACAATAAATCAAAACAAACCACATCTGCGGTTGTGGAGGCAGCACAATGAGTTTACATGATAACAGTTTTGAAGCGTGCATTAAGTGTACTGTTTGTACGACTTACTGCCCTGTTGCAAAAGTGAATCCACTTTATCCGGGCCCTAAACAAGCGGGTCCTGATGGTGAGCGTTTACGCTTAAAAGATCCGATGCTTTATGATGAAGCATTGAAATATTGCACCAATTGTAAGCGTTGTGAAGTTGCTTGTCCGTCAGATGTGAAGATTGGTGACATCATTTCGCGTGCGAAACTGAACTACAATACAAAAACACCAAAACTTCGTGATGCTATTTTAAGTCATACGGATCTAATGGGTACATTATCAACGCCAATGGCGCCGATAGTAAATACCATTACAGGATTAAAACCTGTACGCAAGATCTTGGATAAAGCACTTAAAATCGACCATCGTCGCGAATTACCAAAATACTCTTTTGGTACATTTAGAACATGGATGAAAAAACAAGTTGAAGAGCAGGCGCGTTTTAAAGATCAAGTTGCCTTCTTTCATGGTTGTTATGCTAACTATAACCACCCACAATTAGGGAAAGATTTAGTTAAAGTATTCAACAAAATGGAGATTGGTGTTCAGTTATTAAAACGTGAAAAATGCTGTGGTGTTGCATTAATTGCGAATGGCTTTGTTAAACAAGCTAAAAAACAAGCCGCGGTAAACCTTGAATCTCTGACAGAAAAAATTGTTGAAAACAATATTCCTGTTGTTGCAACATCATCAACCTGTACTTTCACTATTCGTGATGAGTATGAACATATCCTTGATGTTGATACATCAAAAGTACGTGAAAACATTGAATTAGCGACACGTTATATTTATCGCTTATTAGAAGAAGGTCGTGAATTACCACTGAAGCACACTCCGTTAAAAGTGGCGTATCACACACCTTGTCATATGGAAAAAATGGGATGGACAGCGTATTCCATTGATTTAATTAAGCGTATCCCTGGTGTTGAAGTCATTGTTTTAGATTCTCAATGCTGTGGTATTGCTGGAACTTACGGTTTTAAATCTGAAAACTATGATGTTGCTCAAGGCATTGGTGCGGGCTTATTCCGCCAGATTGAAGAGAGTGGCTGTGATTTGGTAATTACAGACTGTGAAACCTGTAAATGGCAAATTGAGATGTCAACGACGAAAAAATGTGAACACCCTATTAGTTTATTAGCAAGAGCATTATAAGTACTACCTATTCGATAATAAAAAGTAATTGATTACTAAGATAACAAGCAGCTAGGGAATAAAAGAGGATCTTTTATTCCCTTTT
>NZ_JAEHQE010000028.1:0-41631 GCF_016238545.1 Proteus sp. PR00208
CTTTATCTTTAACGCAAACTCAAATACCTTTAGAGTCTACGCAAGAAGAAGCGCCCCAAAAAACACAGAAACCTGAAATTTGCTGGTATTTAGCCAGCATTGGTTTTTTATTAGGTACAATATTTCTTGCGGTGATCATCTTTTTTAACCAACATCAATCAAAGCCAATTTCACTAACACCATTAACACACAATGATTGTGAATTACTTTCTAATGAAGCCATGATTAATTCTGCAGTAAGTGATAATTATGTTCGCAATTTTGATGCGGTAAGAAAGAAGCTTAATTTACAGTGTGTAAAAGGCGAGCGATTTGTTTTCTTTTATGGTGATAAATTACAAACAAATGGATTAGGGCGGGTATTTTTAGCACATTGTGCAAAGAACGAAGATAACCCATTTAGTTATTGCGATAATTACTTTTACTATTCTTGGAAATACTAATGAAAATCTCAGGGAAACTTTTATGTTTTTTATCGGCCCTGATTTTTATCTTGGTCGCCACTTATGCCGCAACAAGATTATTAACCATTAAAAATGAAGGTGTCATGGTTTGCTCAACCAAAGGCATTATGCGTTTTGAAAATATGGAAGATGAAAATGTAAATGGTAATATTCATTTTTCATTTGGTGCCAATGGTAAAGGGTCAATTGTCGTTGAAGGTTATACCACCTCAAAAGCAGGGTGGTTGTATTTACAACGCTATGTGAAATTTGATTATACAACTAAGCGTGTTTCACCGACTGAACGTCACTATTTTGTTAGCCAATGGGATGCTAGTGCATCATCAATTGATGAATCACCTGATGTGATTTTTGACTATTTTATGCGTGAAATGTCAGACAGTCATGATGGGTTATTTATTAATGCACAGAAGCTAAATGAGAAAACATTACTTTTAAGTTCGCTCAATTCACCACTCTATATTTGTACCTTAAAGCCGGGTAGTAAATTCGATTAATTGCCCTGATTATCTGATCTTATTTTTGCAAGGTGGCCTCTATATAGCCGCCTTTTTGTTTATCTAAAACTCAATATATCCCATCCCCTTAATTAATCTTCTTTTCTCACACATTCCTGATTTTAGCTCTTTTGCTTATTCCTTAATTTGAACCGATTGTCTACATGACATTTATAGTAAAGAGTACCCATCTTTATTTTTTATACACCGTAGTAAAGGTTTAATTTTGATAAATACGTTATCAACAAAAAAATAGCACGATTTGTATATAGACTCTATTTAGCCTTTTTCAATTATTGATCTCACGTTCAAATATCAGTGATATTCCGCACATCTTTCCCGTCGATATGTACTGGCTTTTTGCACCTTTTCAACATCCTTCTAACAAAGTTAATTTGCCTGTTTTTTAATCTATTTTTTATGAAATTCAATAATTTTATAACGATGAAAAAATGAAATTAACAGTATGAAAAGATAAATAGAGGCATAAATAACGCTAAATAGCAGAGTTAAATTCTATATGTGTTCATATCATGGATTTATATTTTGTTTTCTTTTTTGCGCGTTATAGTGATTTTGAAACCAACGTCTGCGTTTAAAAAATCACCACGCAGACACAATGGGCAAACGTAAACCGTTAAACGGCTTCTCGGAGGAAATGAAAATGGGTGATGCATTAGGTCTGATCGAAACCAAAGGTCTGGTGGCATGTATTGAAGCCGCTGACGCTATGTGTAAAGCCGCGAACGTTGAACTTATTGGCTATGAAAATGTGGGTTCAGGTCTCGTGACTGCGATGGTGAAAGGCGACGTAGGCGCAGTGAAAGCTGCAGTGGATTCAGGTGTGGAGTCAGCACAACGCGTGGGTGAAGTTGTTACATCGCTCGTGATTGCTCGTCCTCACAATGACATCAACAAGATTGTTATCAAACACAAGGCATAGTTTCTGCCTTAGGAGAACGTATGGGTGATGCATTAGGACTTATTGAAACTCAAGGGCTGGTTGCTTGTATTGAAGCAGCTGATGCGATGTGTAAAGCGGCAAATGTTGAGTTAATCGGCTACGAAAATGTGGGTTCAGGTTTAGTAACTGCAATGGTGAAAGGTGATGTAGGTGCCGTTAAAGCCGCTGTGGAATCTGGCTTAGAAGCTGCTCAACGTGTTGGTACGGTTGTGACTTCATTAGTCATCGCTCGTCCACATAACGATATTCAAAAAATCGTTGCCCAGTACAAAGTGACTGAATAACGAAGGAAATAAATATGAAAGAAGCACTAGGTCTAGTTGAAACCAAAGGTCTTGTCGCTTGCATTGAAGCTGCTGATGCAATGTGTAAAGCAGCCAATGTTGAACTGATTGGTTATGAAAACGTCGGTTCAGGTTTAGTGACAGCGATGGTGAAAGGCGATGTCGGTGCAGTCAATGCAGCGGTTGAGTCAGGTGTTGAAGCGGCGAAACGTATCGGCACCGTCGTGACTTCTCGTGTTATTGCAAGACCGCATAACGATATCGAGAAAATCGCACAACAGCACAAAGCCTGATTACTCAGGCGTGCTGTAAAGCAAAGAAATAAGTTATTCAGCTAAATTTTTTAACTCCTGTATGGGGGAAGACATGGTTGCATTAGATAAAGATTTGCAATCCAGACAACTGGCTCGTGAGCTAGTTCGTAACGCGAAAAATGCACAACTTGTTTATGCTAAGTTTTCGCAGGAAAAAATCGACAGTATTGTAAAACACATTGCATTTGAAGCCGCTCGTCATGCAGAAGAGTTGGCGAAAATGGCGAACGAAGAAACAGGCTTTGGTAAGTGGGAAGACAAAGTGCTGAAGAATACCTTCGCGTCATTGCGTGTGTATGAACATATGAAAGACATGAAGACCGTTGGCATTATCAATGACGATAAAGTGAAAAAAGTCATGGATGTTGGCGTGCCTTTAGGTGTTATCACGGCGTTAGTCCCTTCAACTAACCCAACATCAACCATTATCTATAAAACCCTAATTGCACTGAAAGCGGGTAATGCGATTATTTTCTCTCCACATCCAAATGCAAAACAGTGTAGTTTCCGTGCGTTAGAAATTGTTAAAAAAGCGGCGCTAGAAGCTGGTGCGCCAGCAGGTATTGTTGATGGTGTGACATTACTGACTCTGGAAGCGACAAAAGAATTAATGCACAGCAAAGATGTGTCATTGATTTTAGCGACTGGTGGTGAAGGTATGGTGCGTGCAGCTTATGCATCTGGTACGCCAACCATCAGTGGCGGCCCAGGTAATGGTCCTGCATTTATCGAACGTAGTGCGGATATCAAAAAAGCAGTGAGCGATATCATCACCAGTAAAACATTCGATAACGGAGTTATCTGCGCATCAGAGCAATCCATTATCGTAGAACGTTGCATTTATAACGAAGTTCACCGCGAGTTATTAGCGCAAGGTGCTTACTTTATGAATGACGAAGAAGCAACAAAAGTGGCTTCAATGTTACTGCGTGCTAACGGTACGATTAACCCAGCCGTTGTGGGTAAAGATGCGATTTATTTAAGCCAACGTGCGGGCTTTAGCGTACCCGCAAATACGCGTGTATTAATCGCATTACAAGATACTGTTTCACCAAAAAATCCGTATTCACGCGAAAAACTATGCCCAATCTTAGGAATGTATATCGAAGAAGATTGGAAATCAGCGTGCGATCGTGTAGTGCAATTACTGACTAACGAAGGTTTAGGTCATACCTTAGTTATTCATACTAAAAATGAAGATGTTATTCGTCAGTTCTCTTTAGAAAAACCCGTTAACCGTATTCTGATTAATACCCCTGCGGCATTAGGCGGTATCGGAGCAACAACCAATATTACTCCTGCACTTACTTTAGGTTGCGGTGCTGTTGGTGGTGGCTCTAGCTCTGACAACGTTGGCCCAATGAATCTACTGAATATTCGTAAAGTAGGTTATGGCGTGCGTACCGTTGAAGAGTTGAAACAACCTTGTCCTTTAGCACAAGAAGCTGCTCAAGTTGCTGTTTCTGCTTGTGCTGTTTCTAGCGCAAATCACCAGACCAGCATTCTTGATGATGACCGTTTTCGTTCACCTTCTTTAACCCCTGTTCATGCTGAATGTGCCACTGCACAACGTCAAACTCAAGGTGACGATCGCTTTGGTACATCTCCTTATGCAACGACAGTCAGTGCTTGTGCGCAGCAAGTGATTGAACAAGGTGATATTACCGAAGAAAACGTGGAACGCATTATCAAGGAAGTTCTCGGACGTCTGAGTAAATAACTCATTGATATAAGGCGATATAAACCATGATCCTCGCAAAGGTAATCGGACACGTAGTAGCGACACAAAAAAGCCCAGAACTTAAAGGTAGCAATTTATTAATGATAGCCACTTTAGATGATGAGCTTAAACCACTGAAAAACAAAACGTATGTTGCAGTGGACAGTGTAGGTGCAGGTATCAACGATGTTGTGTTGGCTGAAGAATACTTTGCACTGAACAAAGATCGTTACAAGGCGATGTCAGTGGTTGCCATTGTTGAGAAGGTTTATCGGGACAGTAAGGAGTAATAACGACATGAGTGAGTTTCTGATAAAACCCAAAATTCAGTTTGGCGCCAATGCACTGGATTTTCTCTCTGGGTTAACTGCCCGCCGCGCATTTGTGGTGACAGATAAAGCAATGGTGAAGTTTGGCTTTGCAAATAAAGTCACTGATAAGTTAATGCAACGAGGTATCGAGTTTCAAGTCTACGATGATGTGGCATCTGATCCTGATATTTCAGCCATTGTTAGTGGTATGAAAATGATGGATGCCAACTATCCAGACTTGGTTATCGCACTCGGTGGTGGGTCTGTTATCGATGCCGCGAAAGCCGTTATGTACTCCCTCTGGCATACCCGTAAAGAGAGCAACAGAACAAAACCACAATTTATTGCGATCCCAACCACAAGTGGCACGGGCTCTGAAGTGACCTCTTTTTCAGTGATCAAATCACGCAGTGAAAAACTGGTCTTGGTTGATGAGTTTATGTTGCCTGATGTCGCCATTCTCGATCCTGAGTTGGTGAAATCTGTACCACCTGCCATTACCGCTGATACAGGTATGGATGTCCTTTGTCATGCGCTAGAAGCTTATGTTTCTAAAGCTGCATCTGATTTCTCTGATGCGATGGCAGAGAAAGCCGTCAAGTTAGTCTTTGGTCATCTTATTGATTGCCACCATCAAGGTGACAACTTAATGGCTCGCGAAAAAATGCATAACGCATCTTGTATTGCAGGCATGGCATTTACTAACGCTTCGCTGGGTATTACTCACAGTCTTGCCCACGCATTAGGCGGTGTATTCCACGTTCCTCACGGTCGTGCAAATGCGTTATTGATGACACATGTTGTCGCCTTTAACGCCAACCTTCATGGTGATTGTAATAGTGAAGCAGCAAAACGTTACGCCTATCTTGCTCAAAGCTTAGGGCTTCCGGCTAGCACCGTAAGAGAAGGGGTAACCAGTTTAATCGTCGCCATTAATGTATTGAAAGATGAAATGGGTATGCCGAAGAGTATTCGCGATACCGGTGTCAGTGAAGCGGACTTTTATGCCCGTTTAATGGAAATGGTCGGACAGGCTTTACGTGATAGCTGTACGCCGACAAATCCGCGTGACGTGAACACACACCAATTAGAAACATTGTATCGTCAGGCATTTGCCGGTGTATCACACAGTTAATGCTCAACCGAATTAATACCGATTAGGTCAAGTAAAGAACATCAGGAGAGCCTCACATGGCCAAATATTCTTTGACGCCACGCGTAAAAATGCTGGCAGAACGTTTAGTTTCACGTAATAGCTCAATCAGTACAGAGCGTGCGACAATTTTTGATTCATTAGACAACAGCATTGCAGGTGTTCCTCAAGCGATTAAACCTGCACAGCGTTTTTATGAGTTTATCCGCCATTTTCCAAGTTATATTGCACAAGATGAACTGATTATCGGCAGCCAGTCATCAACACCACGCGGTGCGATTTTTCACACTGAAGAAGAAGTGCGTAGTGATTCTATCTACCGTTTCTTAAGTATTAATAATAGCGTTGCATCACCTGATTATATGCTGGTGGTAAACCAAGGTTTCTTAGCAATTAAAGCACAGCTTGAAGACAGAATTAGAAGTATTGGTAGTGCCGTAAATCGTAGCAGTATGGACGAAGCTAATTACTGTAAATCAGCTATTTATGCATGTGATGCAGCACTGTATTTCGCACAAATTCTGTCTGCAAAAGCAGAGAATTTAGCAGCAATGGAAGGTAACCCATACCGTAAAGCTGAATTATTAGATAGTGCGACTGTATTACGTAAAGTCCCTGCAAAACCAGCAGAAACCTTTAAAGAAGCGGTTCAAGTATTCTATTTACTGCAATTAATTTTACATCTGGAAAATGGTAGTTACGCAATCAACCCAATGGGATTTGATAAAGCGTTATATCCATTCTATCAACGTGATATTGACCAAGGTCGCTTAACGCAAGCACAAGCCTATGAAATTGTTGAAAGCGTATGGCTGAAATTAGCTGAGCTTTCAGAAGTGCGCGCAACCAAAGAAGTTGATGGTTACCCAATGTTTGATGCAATGACACAGGGTGTGGATATTAACGATCCACGAGTCAGCATCAACGAACTGTCAGAGATGCTGTTATCAGCTCGCGCTAATCTGTCAACCTTACACAGCTCACTGCAAGTGCGTTTATATAATGGCCGTGTGAATTCACAACCTCAATACGCTGCACCTTCTGCAAATTTTGTTGCAACACCAAGTGCTGATGCGGGCGAATTCAAAGTAATGGAAGGTTTAACGCCTCGCTTACAACGCTTACGTAATCGCTATTTAGAAGCACGTCCAAGTGTCTCTATTTATAGAGCATTAGCATTTACTGAAATTGTTCGTAATAACCCGGGTTTACCACCAATTTTACTGCGCGCTAAAGCTTTCCGTCGCGCATGTGAAACCGCACCTATCTTAATTCAAGATGAAGAGCTGATTGTGGGACATCCTTGTGGAAAAGCGCGTGCTGGTGCTTTCTCTCCTGATATCGCATGGCGCTGGGTTCGTGATGAACTCGATACCATGAGCACACGTCCACAAGATCCATTCCAAATTTCAGAAGAAGACAAAAAAGTTATTCGCGAAGAGATTGTTCCATTCTGGGAAGGTCGTTCTTTAGATGAGATCTGCGAAGCACAATATCGTGAAGCGGGTGTGTGGGAATTTAGTGGTGAAACCTTTGTCAGTGACCTTTCTTATCACCAAATTAATGGTGGTGGCGATACTTGTCCTGGTTATGACGTACTGCTTTTCACTAAAGGTATGAACGGTATTAAAGCCGATGCGCAAGCCAAACTGGCTGAATTAAGCATGGAAAACCCTGCTGAT
Source organism: Proteus sp. PR00208 (assembly GCF_016238545.1). Classification (NCBI taxonomy): domain Bacteria; kingdom Pseudomonadati; phylum Pseudomonadota; class Gammaproteobacteria; order Enterobacterales; family Morganellaceae; genus Proteus; species Proteus sp. PR00208. The sequence goes on from NZ_JAEHQE010000028.1 coordinate 7,390, forward strand.
ATCGACCGTATCTACTTCTACAAAGCATCTATTGAAAGTTGTGAAGGTGTCATTGCTTACGCACATCGCATTGCAGAATATGCGCGTGAATTAGCATCAAAAGAGCGTGATCCACAACGTCGTGAAGAGTTACTGACGATTGCTCAAGTCAACGAAAATGTACCCGCTAACCCACCAAAAACGCTACAAGAAGCATTGCAAAGTATTTGGACAGTTGAGTCATTGTTTGAAGTAGAAGAAAACCAAACAGGTCTTTCTTTAGGTCGTTTAGACCAATACTGCTTCCCAATGTATGAAAACGATATCAAATCAGGGCGTTTAACGCGTGAACAAGCACTGGAAATGATGCAAGCCTTTATCATCAAATGTGCTGAATTAATGTGGATGTCGAGTGAGTTAGGTGCGAAATATTTTGCAGGTTATCAACCATTTATCAACTTAACTATCGGTGGACAAAAACGCTCTGGTGGCGATGCATGTAACGATTTAACTTATTTGATTATGGATGCGGTACGCTTTGTGAAAGTGTATCAACCATCACTCGCATGTCGTATTCATAACCAATCACCACAGCAATATATGGAAAAAATCGTTGATGTAGTAAAAGCGGGTATGGGGTTCCCAGCCTGTCACTTCGATGATTCTCATATCAAGATGATGCTGCGTAAAGGCTTCGACTTTGAAGATGCACGAGACTACTGCTTGATGGGTTGTGTTGAGCCACAAAAATCAGGTCGTATTTATCAGTGGACATCAACAGGTTATACCCAATGGCCTATCGCAATTGAATTTGTATTAAACCGTGGTCGTATGGTGCTGTTTGATAGCTATCAAGGTTTAGATACAGGCGATTTACGTGACCTGCGTACTTATGAAGATTTCGACCGCGCTGTAAAAGAGCAAGTGGCACATATCGTTCGTTTATCGGCAATCGGTACGGTGATCAGCCAACGTGTTCACCGCGATGTTGCACCGAAACCATTAATGTCTCTGCTGGTTGAAGGCTGTATGGAACAAGGTAAAGACGTCACTGCGGGTGGTGCGATGGTTAACCATGGCCCAGGTCTGATTTTCTCAGGTTTAGCGACTTATGTGGACTCAATGGCGGCTATTCGCAAACTTGTTTATGAAGATAAGAAATACACCTTAGAGCAAATTCGTGATGCGCTATTAGCTAACTTTGAAGGTCATGATGAGTTATTACGTGACTGCTTAAATGCACCGAAATTTGGTAACGACGACGATGTTGTTGACCAATATGCGTTAGATATTACGGAATGGACTGAGCGTGAATGTCGTAAATACAAAATGCTCTACTCCACTCTGAGCCACGGCACATTATCTATCTCTAACAATACACCAATTGGTGAGTTAACCGCAGCGACTCCAAATGGTCGTTTTGCATGGAAACCATTGTCAGATGGTATCAGCCCAACACAAGGCGCAGATAAACATGGTCCAACAGCAATCATCAAATCAATCAGTAAGATGAATGTTGAAACTATGAATATCGGTATGGTTCATAACTTCAAATTCCTGAAAGGTTTATTAGATACCAATGAAGGACGCCAAGGTTTAATTACCTTATTAAGAACGGCTTCAATTCTGGGTAACGGCCAGATGCAATTTAGCTATGTTGATAATGAAGTACTGAAAAAAGCGCAATTAGAGCCTGAAAAATACCGCGATTTGATTGTTCGCGTTGCAGGTTACAGTGCTTACTTCGTTGAATTATGTAAAGAAGTTCAGGATGAAATTATCAGTCGTACTGTGATTGAGAAATTCTAATCATAGCCATAGGGATGGCACAGGCTATCCCTTTTAATCGACAAGGCAAGATTTAAATTTATCGAACAGGGATGTTTGATGCAGATTTGGAGGCGTAAAGATGGAGACGGCGGCAGAAACAAGAGGTCGGATATTTAATATCCAGAAATACTCTATTTATGACGGTGATGGTATTCGTACTCTCGTTTTTTTAAAAGGCTGTAATATCCGCTGCCCTTGGTGTTCAAATCCAGAAGGTCTTAGCAGTGAATTTCAAGTGATGTACTCTCGCGACAAATGTGTAGATTGCGGTAAATGCGTTGATGTTTGTCCGGCGGGTGTGCATTACATGACAACCAATGAAAGTGGTAAACAAGTTCATCGTGTTGATCGCGCTGTTGATTGTATTGGTTGTCGCAAATGTGAAGAAGTGTGTATCTCTGATGCGCTTGATATTATGGGAAAAGATGTTTCCGTTTCTGAGTTAATGAAAATCATCATGCAAGATTATGACTTTTACATCTCTTCAGGAGGTGGTGTCACAATCGGTGGCGGTGAAATGAGTTTACAAACTGATTTTGCGGTTGCGCTTTTACGAGAATGTAAAAAGATGATGATCAATACCGCCGTGGAAACACAAGCAACCACTAATGTGGCGAATTATGAAAAATTAGCGGAAGTTGTTGATCAATTTCTTATTGATATCAAACACATTGATACCACTCAGCATAAAGCGTTGTTTGGCATTGGTAATGAGAATGTCCGCCGTAATCTAGAGCGTTTAATGGATCTTGGTGCAAATGTGGTTGTCCGTATGCCTTTAGTGCGAGGTTATAACGACTCTTATGATGCGATCACTGGCGCGATTAACTACGCAATGGAACTTTCAAAACGCGGTAATCTTCAGCGCATCGATATTCTCCCTTATCACCAATTTGGACGTAATAAATACGAAAAATTGGAAATGATTTACCCAATGAAAACTGATCCCAGTTATACGCCTGAAGAGCTTGACAGCTTAGAAGCCTTCTTTAAGAAATTTGATTTCGATATCCGTCTTGTCCGCCACTAAGTAGGAGAGAAAGATGAACAGTTTAGGTGTGATTGAAACACGAGGGTTGACTGCAGCCATTCAGGCAGCTGATGCCGCTTGTAAAGCAGCAAACGTGGAAATTATCGGGTACCGAAAAGTGGGTTCTGGGTTAGTATCAGTCTGTTTTCAAGGTGAGATCAGTGCTGTTAAAACAGCGATTGATCATGGTGTTGATGTCGTGAGCCAAAAAGAGTTGGTTATCGGATCATTGGTGATCGCAAGACCAGAGCTAAGTGTTATTACTAAATTACTGACAGTAAAAAGTAAGAAAAAAGCGCCCGCCGTTGCTGAAATAACGCAAGAGACTGCTCTTGAAACAGTCGTTGAAACAATTGCTGAAAAAATAGCTGAAACAAGAGTTGAAGCCCCTGTTAAAAACGAAGTTGAAAACCCTGAAGCTACAAAAGCAGTTGCAGATTTACAGGTTCAAAAGATTGCCTCTGAAACTAAGGCCGCTACAGATAAAGCTCAAAGCAGTAAAAAAGAGATCAAACCAGAAAGCCGCAAAGGTAAAAAATAATGATTAATCAACAACTCATGGGAAAAATTCTCTCTCGCTTACCCGCACATGGCGTAATGTTGGGAGAGACGCAAGGAATGGCTATCCCTGTTGGTATTTCTAATCGTCATGTGCATCTTTCACAGCAAGATGTTGAAGTCTTATTTGGCAAAGGTTATCAACTCACCCCGTTTAAAGATCTTAAACAACCGGGTCAGTTTGCAGCAAAAGAGTGTGTGATTGTTGTGGGATCTAAAGGCTCGATCAGTAAAGTTCGTGTTTTAGGGCCAGTTCGTCCCCAAAGCCAATTAGAAATTTCAAAAGCTGACTGTTTTGCATTAGGTGTAAAAGCGCCAGTACGTGAATCGGGTGATTTAGCCGGTTCTGGCAATGCTGTTTTAATGGGACCTGCGGGTCATGTTGAATTAAAAGAGCAAGTGATTTGTGCTCAACGCCATATTCATATGAGTGAAATTGACGCCAGAATGTTAAACGTCACTAATGGTCAAAAAGTGCATGTCAAAACAGAAGGCGAGCGTAGCCTGATTTTTGATGAGGTCGTTGTTCGAGTCAGTGAGAAATTTGCTTTGGAATTTCATATAGATACTGATGAGGCGAATGCAGCAGGACTTCGTAACAACGATAGCGTATTTATTGTCAGCTAAGGCAATGAGGTGACGTAATGGACAATCAGTTAATTGAAAGGATAGTCGCTGAAATAGAAAAAAGAATGAAAAAGTCAGTGTTGTTAGCGCTTACACCTGCACCGGGATACCAAGATGAAATCTGTCAGCGTATCAACACGTTTTCTCATATCCGATTTTCTCTTTTTGTTACAACACAGGCACAAGTCAGTCATGATTTGTCGAAATGGCGTCATCTAGGAGAAATGCATAACGCGAGTGAGTTCGATTGCCAGCAGTTATCGACTTATCACGCACTGTTTGTTCCTTATTTTGATAAAAAGCTGGTGGGTGAAATTATTAATGGGCTATTTATCAGTGAAGAAGGGAAGTTAATTCATTCTGCACTCGCTCAAAATATTCCTGTTATCGCATTACCTTATTTTTGCCAACCAGAAAGTGAATTAAATGAGATTTTAGGTTTAAATAAAAATAAAGAGTACAACCTGCTTATTCAGGAAAATATTAGTCGATTAAAATCAATGGGTATTATTTTTCATCCTATAAATGATGTTGAAGCTAATTTAATAAACCATGATATTAACCATCAAGCTAAACCTGAATATAAACCTGAAATTAAACAAGAGAATAATAATCGCTATATTACTTTAAATGAAGTAATGAATAAACCTGGAGAATATCATTTATCGAAAGATAAATTGACGGATTCTGCTATTGAATATTTAAAAAGTTTGAAAAATTAATCTTAAATTATATCTGATAACTCAGGAGTCTTATTATGTCACCAAAAGCTAAATCATGGCTTTGGATGCTGGCGGTTATTATTTCAGAAACCTCAGCAACCTCTACCTTAAAAATGTTTGATAATAGTGAAGGTACAACTAAAACATTATTATTAGGCTTAATTGTTGTTCTTTATGTTATTTGTTATTACTCGTTATCGCGTGCAGTAAAAAATATTCCAGTTGGTTTAGCTTATGCGACGTGGTCTGGTACTGGTATTTTAGTAGTTTCTTCTTTAGGTATGTTATTTTATGGTCAACATCCTGATACTGCGGCAATAATAGGTATGGCAGTGATTGCCAGTGGTATTGTGATTATGAATCTCTTCTCCAAAATGGGATCAGAAGAAGAGGAAGAAGAGACAACTGAAACTCCTAATATTAAACAGGCAGCATCGCCAGTTAATAAATAAATCTATTTCTTAATAAATCTAATTTTTAATAAGACTTATCTTTGATAAATAAGAGTTTTGTTAAAATAAATAAGGATAACAATTATGTTTACCGGATTCTTATGGCTGGCGCTGTCTATCGGTTCTGAAATCACCGGCACGTCGATGATCAAAAAGACCAATGGCTTTAGTAAATTAGCTCCTTCTGTTTTAGTGATTGCTGCTTACTGTATTTGTTATTTCGCTTTAACGCGTGCAATGGGATATATTCCTGTTGGTGTAGCGTATTCACTATGGTGTGGGTTTGGTATTGTGGGGGTGACTTTAGTTGCCATGATTCTATATAAACAAAAACCAGACTTACCCGCTATATTTTCAATGGCATTAATTATCTCTGGCGGGATAATTATGAATACATTCTCTACGATGTAAGCTAACTTTATAAATTAGATAGTGATTTTACCTTTTTAACTTAAATGCCGATATGTGATTAAACTGTATCGGTATTTTAATTTGTTTTTTATAAATTTTATAAAGGTGTTTTTTTTATATATCAAATCGTTCTCTAATAAGATAATACAGTTTTATATTTAAGGGCATAGATATGATATTATCACCAGTTAATTCAATAAGTGTACCTATTACAAATTCATTAGGATCAAGTGGAGAGGTAAAAAATAGTACTCGGGACAATATAATAAGTATTAAAAATAGCCATAATGAAATTAAGCCAATACTGTTTCCTAAACCACCAGCAGGTTCATCAATATATAAATTATCAAATACGATTTATAGTCTTCCTATTGACTTGTCACCTAAAACACGAATAGTAAATAATAGCTTACGTTCTAGACGACAAATTAATAATACAGATATACCAAAATTTAATTATTCTCACTCTAATGAAGAAGTAAATTTGCGTAATGTGAGAGATAATTTTTTAGTTTCGGTTAAAAAATGCACTGGTACAGATAAGTATAATGAAAAAGCTGAACAGTTATTTAATAACTTAAATGATTTAAAATATAGTTCCGCTGATTATCAATCGGTTGAAAATTCTAGATATAGTCAGGAATTAACGTATCGTACAGATACTTTAATAAAATCAGGCGATGTATCATTGCCAGCGAATAATGTTAGTTCTTATAATTCTTCTAATATAACTATTGCATCCCAATATCCTTTGAATAGTAAAGAGAGTTTAAATCATTATTTCAATATGTTATTTAATAACAATATAGATACAGTTTATGTTTTAGCATCGAATGATGATATCAAAAAAGATCTCTCAAAACTGGGTGGTGAATATAATAAAAGTGATTTTGAAAAAGAAGGTTTTAAATATTTTAGAGAAGATTTGGATTTAGATAATATAAATTCTCGCCCCATTGAAAAGTGGGATTTCAGTAAGTTTAAAATAAAAGATAAAAATGGAATAGTTAAAGTTGTAGAAAATAAAAATGGAGAAAATGAATTTTCAGGAAATAAAAAATATTTAAATTGCAAAACATATACTAATTTAGTGACTAAAGAAAACAGTAATGAAAAGAGAATAATAAACTTTGTCCATATTTATGATTGGGCTGATCATACAGGAATAGATGCGACAAAATTAAAAAATACAATTAATGTTATTGGCGATAAATTAAAAATAAACCCAACAAAAGAAAATATAGCGGTTCATTGCCTTGCTGGATTAGGAAGAACAGGGGAATTTATTGCTTTAATGGATATGATGAAAGCAGAACAATCTGGGAATAAAGAAGGAAAAAGTTTAGAAAGTATTATCTCTGATTTAAGAGAAAAACGCAGTGTCCGAGCGCTTTATCAGCCTGAGCAAATTGCTGAACTTTTGAAATATGCAATAAATAATAATATACCGCTACTTAATGATGATATTAAAATAAAACAACATTTGTTTAAATAGCTATAAACAATCCCCATTGCATTCACAATGGGGATTATTTTTACGACATGACTACGACATATGACTTCTTGTTATTATTGAGATTTACAACTCACTCACTTGCTGTAACTGTTTTTGACGTTCTGTTTGGGCGCTGATTTGATGGTTTCGCGCTAAAAAGCTGTACATTGTTGGCAATACAAACAAGGTAAACAATGTGCCAACTAACATTCCTGAGACGATAATTAGTCCTAATCCATAGCGGCTATTTGCCCCAGCACCACTAGCGAATAACAGTGGGATAAGTCCAATCACCATTGCCGCCGTGGTCATTAACACAGGGCGTAAGCGGATTTTTGCTGCTTCAATAATCGCATCACGTCGGTTTAGGTTTTTATGAACTTGCAATTCATTAGCAAATTCCACCATTAAAATACCGTGCTTACTGATAAGCCCAATCAGGGTGACTAAACCAATTTGAGTGTAGATATTTAATGTCACCATACCTAAAGCTAATGGCACTAATGCACCACAAATCGATAACGGAACCGTAATCAAAATAATCAATGGATCAACCAAGCTTTCATACTGTGCGGCTAACACTAAATAGATAATGATAAGCGCCGCAATAAAAGCAAAGACTAAGGTATTTCCTTCTTGGGTAAATTGGCGAGAATCAGATTGCCAGTCATGGCTAAAGCCCGCAGGTAATGAATCTGCTACGTTTTCTAAAAAGGCGACTGCTTGCCCCATTGTGATACCCGGTGCGGGGATCGCTTGGAAAATTGCTGCATTTTGTTGATTAAATTGCGTGAGCTTATTAGGCTCAACTTGTGTCGTAATATTTACCACTGTCGATAATGGAATTAACACATTATCTTGAGTACGAATATAGTGCCCAGCAAGTGCTGCTGGCGTTAAACGTTGGTGACGTACACTTTGCGGGATCACATCATAAGATCGACCATCCATACCAAAGCGGTTGATATAATGTTCACCGACTAACAGAGACAGTGATTCACCAATATCCTGCATACGAATACCTAAACTATTGGCTTTTGCTCTATCTATTGCAACTTGAACGACAGGGTTGTTGTAATCTAAATCGCTATCTACCACGACAAACAGACCGCTTTCTCTGGCTTGTTGTTTGATTTGTTCCATTGTTTCAAATAAAACGGGATAACCTAATGGGCTGCGTAATACCATTTGCACAGGTAATCCCCCCACCGAACCGGGCAAAGAAGCTAATTGGAAAGCAAAAATACTGGTTCCTTCAATATGACTTACGCGGTTTTGCAAGTCAGCTTGGATTTGATCTGCATTGCGGTCACGTAAATCCCAACCATCAAAGTTGATCCCACCAAAGCTTGCCGAAGGGCCATCTGTGCCATTAATTATCCATGTGCTATCTGTTTCAGGCAGACTCATATAAATTTCATCAAGCTTCTGATTAAAACGTTCTGCATAGGCTAAATTTGCATGTTGTGGTGCTTTTACGGCGGTTAAGACGCTCGCCTGATCTTCTGAAGGCGCTAATTCTTGTTTTGTCTGGCTATATAAAAACGGCAAGCTGACAAATACGGCTAAGGCGAAAACGAGGGTTAACCAGCGGTTAGCTAAAGAAAAATTGAGTACGTAACCATAATAATGAGCCAATTTATCAAAGACATACTCGGCAATTTTTGCCATTTTGCCTTCATTTTCTTTTGGTTTTAACATTAATGAGCTCATCACGGGTGATAAGGTTAATGCCACAATACCGGATACAATCACACTACCTGCCAGTGTTATCGCAAATTCTTTAAATAGTGCGCCAGTTAAACCTGCCATTAAACCAATAGGCGCATAAACTGCGGCTAATGTAATGGTCATTGCAATAACAGGGCCTGCAACTTCTCTTGCACCCACTAGCGCCGCTTGAACCGGTGATAGTCCTTCTTCAATATGGCGATGCACATTTTCAACAACCACTATCGCATCATCCACGACTAACCCAATGGCTAAAACCATTGCCAATAAAGTCAGTAAGTTAATGCTAAATCCAAAGGCAAGCATTAATCCTGCTGCACCCAGCATAGATAACGGAATGGCAAGTACAGGAATAAGAACAGAGCGAAATGAGCCCAAACAGAGATAAATAACAGCAATAACAATTAAAATTGCTTCAATTAATGTTTGTACTACTTGGTCAATAGAGGCTTTGATAAAACGTGAAGTTTCAAAAGCAAGCTCCACTTCAACACTTGGAGGTAAGGTTTTTTCAATATCAGCGAGATTTTCACGAATACCATCAACAATAACGAGAGGGTTGCCTGTTGGTGTGGGAAATAGACCTAAAAATACCGCTTTTTTGCCATTCATAATACCACTGGTTTCGGTGGTCGCCGCACCAAGCTCCACTGTGCCAATATCACGTAAACGCACCAGACTATTGCCATCATTACTAATCACCATATCTTTAAATTCTTCGACATTAGTGAGATCAGTATTGACATAAACGTTGGCAATCACAAACTCACCCTCGACTTTACCCGCAGCGGCTTGATAGTTATTACGACGAACAGCCTCTGCCACATCGCTGGCTGTTAAATTGCGTCCTGCTAGTCGATCAGCATCTAACCATAAGCGCATTGCCAGTTGTTGACCGCCAAATACTTGAACTTTAGCCACACCATTAATAGATGAAAAGATGGGTTCAACAACACGAGAAAGATAGTCGGTTAGTTCAGGAATAGAAAGCTGTTCACTAGAAAAACCAACATATGCAACGGCTGTTGATTCACCAGATGAAAGCTCGATAACGGGATCATAAGCTTGCTCAGGTAGCTTATAGCGCACTTGATTCACCTTTGCCATCACTTGCGTTAAAGCTTGAGTAGGGTCACGGTTTAGCTCCATTCTCACCGTGACTAAGCTTTTCCCTTGTACCGAAGAAGATGAAATATAATCCACGCCCTCAACAGAGGAAACGGCTTGTGTGATCGGTTGTGTCACAAATCCTTGCATTAATTCAGATGAAGCGCCGGGATAATCCGTTGCTATCGTGATCGTTGAATTTTGCAACATCGGATATTGGCGAATGGGCAATTTACTGAACGCAAATGCGCCCAGTAAAAAAATCAGCGTGCTAACAACTAACGCCAAAACAGGGCGCCGAACAAAAATATCGGTAAATTTCATTATTAGCTCCCGTTATGGTTTTGTTGTTGCTGATTGAGCCAACGCCAATGTATCTTGCCCAATGGGTTCAATTGCTATCCCATCACTTAATTTAATTTGGCCTGATGAAACAATTTGATCTCCAAGGGCTAAACCCTCTTTTATTTCAATCATGCCGTTGTAGCGCAATCCAACTTTCACAGAGACACGCTTAGCGATAAGGTTTTTTTGATTGTCAGATTGCGCTACAAACACGGTATCTCCATAAGCAGTATAAGTAACTGCCGTTTCTGGTACGGTTAATACCATAGGACTATCAGGAGAAGTAACTTGAACACGAGCAAACATGCCCGCTTTTAATTTATTGTCAGTATTCGGTAAAACAGCCTGTATTTGCACTGTACGAGAAGGGCTAATAAGAGGATCAATCGCATTTATTGAACCCGTAAAAATAATATCTGGGTAAGCATCGACTTCGATATTGATTGGCTGTTTGGTTGAAATTTTCGGTGCAGCTTGTTCATCAAGGGAGAAATTGAGCTTTAAATGGCTTGCATCAACGAGTGAGGCAACACGTTCACCCGCATTAAGATATTGCCCTTCATGGACAAGTTTTATTCCAACAATACCGTCAAAGGGCGCTTTAATTGCTTTTTGTGCAATCCGCGCTTTCACTTCACGAATGGAGGCCACAATCATATCGCGTTCTGATAACGTGCTATCTAATTGCGCTGTTGCCACCATATTTTTACTATAAAGCTGTCTGGTTCGAGAATAGAGTTTTTCTGCGTTGGTTAATTGCGCTTGTAAACGTAATAACTCGGCTTGTTCAGGTTCATCATTTAATTTCGCTAAAACTTGACCCGCTTTAACAGTTTGCCCCGACTCAAAATTAATCACAGCAATTCGACCATTGGTTTCAGCAGCTAAATAAACTTGGCGCGCAGCTTCTAATTCTCCAACCCCTTGCATATTGTTGGGTAATTTTGATGATTGTACGGTTGCTAATGCCACTTTTGTTGGAGGGTAAGCAAATTGCTGCGTTTCCTCATCATTTGATGAAGTTGTCGCGTAGACCATCGCACCTGCACTGAGCAAAAAAAGCGAGGCACAGACGGTAAAAGTGAGTTTTTTATTCATATTATTGCCTATCCCATGATGAGCATTTTTCTATTTTTATTGATTGAATTGTTGCCACAGTGCTTTGAAATAACGGTTATTTGCCGTTGCTATAAATCATTTCTCAACGATCTTAAACATAGAAGTCAGTATTCCACTGGCTTGACTTAATTTGAGGAGAGGACTATAAAACCTCAAGTTAAGTTGAGGTCAAGAGGAAAAGTTAAAAATGAAAAAAGAAAAAATAGATTTCAATAGAGCACTTACTGTTGGTGAGGTAGCAAAACGAAGTGGTGTTGCAATTTCAACGTTACATTTTTATGAAGAAAAAGGATTGATAGAAAGCTATCGAAGCGCAGGTAATCAACGCCGTTACCCTCCAGTTGTATTGCGTTATGTGGCAATTATCAAAGCGGCGCAGAGTACAGGTATTCCACTAAAAGAAATTCAGGAAATACTAGGAAAATATCCACCAAATAGTAAATTGACCGCAGAACAATGGCACGAAATATCAACGGATTGGAAAGTGCGATTAGATGAAAGAATTCACCGCCTTAAGCGACTACGTAACGGACTTGATCACTGTATTGGCTGTGGTTGTTTATCGCTAAGTGATTGCCCATTACGTAATCCAGATGACATTTTAGGTGAGAAAGGTGCAGGAGCTCAGATCCTATAATTAACGTTAAAATGAAAACGAAGCGCTATCAGGTTTAAAGAAGCTATCATAATCGTCTTGGTTATCGTTCATTCCTAATAAGTCGAGTGTAAATTGGTGATAAAAACCTTGGTAAGAAAGAAGTGAAATTAACGCCTGATTAATGACCTCTTTATTATCACTATTTTCTAATTCACTTTCTTGGTGAGCATACATTAATAGCGCAACTTGACGTTTTTCTTTTAAGGTTTGATTGCCTTCATTTTTAACATCAAATTGATTTAATAACGCTAAGATATCTTTGACTGTATTCACGTTGGCCGTTTTTAAATTTTGGTAAAAAGTAGGATTTAGTGTCGCCATTAAAGGATCTAATTCCTTATTTACGATACTTTTTGATGCAGGAAAATGAGGCTGTGGTTCATATAAAGTCTGTGTTTTCAAAGCATCAATCTTCATTATTGCCCCCACTGGATGTTTCTATTTGAGGATGCATATCATCCGATATATCAAACGTATTAATAAATTTCAGCAGAGCCTCTTTAATTTCTTGAGTAAATGTTGCTTGATAAGATTCAGAAAAAGGTTGGTGAAATTGTGCTTTTAAATCATTGAGTAACAGTGCAGGATCAAAAAAAGTCACTTGATCACCAGCATGAATAGCAATGACCTTGTTGTCATGAGATACCAATTCAATATTGATATTATTGAGTTCTTTCTCAAGATATGGACGTAGCGTTGCAGGAATATCTAGCGTAATTTTTTTCTCTGAAGGTGTTGCTGAAATTAAACGACGTGTGAGTTCAACTTGTATTTCTGGTGAGTCAAAAAATTGAGCAATAGTTGCGGTTATTTGCTCTCTTTGTTGAAATTCATAGTGTGCCAGTTGCTCTTGATATTGAATTGAGAATTTTAATATATCCCCTAATAATGCTTGTAATCCTTTACTATAAGCTTGGTTTGCTATCTCCTTATTATGCGCATCTAATTTATCATTAAAATCTCGGAGCATTTTTTTTGTCGCGTGTTTGGCCGCTAATCCAGCTTTATAAATATTATCAAGCTGTCGAACATAGCGAGCCCGTATTAATACACCTTCACGAGTGTATGTTAAAAGATCTTTAGACAGCGAGCGCAGCATAATCTAATACCAAAAGAAAAAGTGAACGGGATAAAAAGAGTGACTGAGGAAGTTCAACCAGTGATGATTGTGGTGCAAAAAGCAATGTAAAACGTTGAGCCAGTGCGGTTGAAATTGACTGAATAAAATCAAGCAGTAATTGATAACCAACACTAATTGGATCACTCACTTTAAGTGAAAGCACACTATTTTTATTTCCGTTTAAAACAGGATAAAGAGATAAGAATGCTTTTAATGGTGGATCTAAACGATAGTAATTTCCCGATAATAAAAGTGTTTCTCGAGAATAAAAATAGCCTAAGAATAAAGCACAACGAGGAAGTAATGCCCAATGGGTAAAAATCTTGTCTACGATAATATCAATGTCACAATCTAGTTGATTAATAAGTTGATATCGTTGAATTAATTGGCGATTGGCTAATTTTTGCCATATCGCACTTTCTTCTTTTGAGGCTAATACAGAATAATTAGCATGAATATAACTAAGGGGTTCATACATTACCTTAGATATCGTTTCAAATTGTTCAGGAGTTAGATTCATTATCACTCTCTATCTTCTGTATTTTTTTACGTCGATACATTACTAATGCAATCACAATGACAGCGGCAATAATCACTAATAATAAGCTGGGGAATAACCAAGAGCTAAAAGATGAATTAGGATCATCTTGATGTAATTGGTTGTTTATTAACGTGAATTTATTGATGTTTCGTGGATATAGCAAAACGGTAATATTATTCTCATCCATATCGCTAAAAGCATTATGAATGAAAGCACGAACATCTTCGCTTAATTGGTCATTATCTAGCATACCCTCTTCATAAAAAACTAAAGCTGAAGAATGAGGTGTTGGAATAACACGTTCTGTGGGGGATATTGGATAACTCACATGTACCCTAGCATCAATAACATGGTCAATTGTAAGTAATGATTGTTCTAATCGCTGCTCAATAGCTGAAATTAAACGGGCTTTTTCTGCTTGAGGCGACGATACCAATGCGTCTGATGGAAATAATTGAGTAACCTCAATACGGGAGAGTGTGGGTAATTGATATTCTTCTAAGATCTGAATAGCAATTCCCATATCTTCTTTTTTGACCGAAACATCAAATAACCCTTTTCCTAATGCTTTACGAGTACTGGTTATTTGGTGTTTTTGTAAAACAGCTTGAATTTCCGTTGCCTGTCTTTGATCCAAATTAGTGAGTAGAGATTGATCTTTACAGCCACTTAATAATGGAAACAGGCAACATAATAATGCCAAAAACAAATATCGCATTTTCATTACTATTGTGCCTTGAGTAATGTTTCAACAATATTCAGTGATTTTCTGGCTAACGTGCTCGCTAAATTCATTGTAATTGTATAGTCATTAAGTGTTGTTTGTAGTTGTGTGTAACTTTGAACATCACTTAATTGGCTTAATGTTGTTAGCTTTTCTTGGATCTGTTTTTCATATTGAAAACCACTTGTGATGCTGTTTACCATTATTGAGGATAAATTATCATCACTTGTGCTTTTATCGTTTGGTAATGTAGCCAAATGAACAGGAACAACTGGGGTAATCGCCATATACAGCCTCCATTAAATAAAAACTAACGCATATTCCCAATAATGCTCATTGCCAAATCTTTCACAACTTTAATCGACGTTGATTCTGCATTACGCGTAATATTATATTCAGCAAGCTTTGCTTGGTAATCGGCTAAGGCCGCAGCATTTGATGTGTCTGTTTTTAATGCATTTAATGCAATTTTTAATGCCTCACTTTGTTTTTGTACAGGCTCTTGAAAATAACTATCAACTTGGTTAATAGTGCTGACATCATCGGCAACAGAATAAGCTGGCATAATAGTATTCCTCTAAGATTGATTCTAAATTATCGGTTATAAATATCGTTATTATCCTTGAGGAAAATAACGATGTTGGTTATCAAGAAAGATATATCCATGATCTTCTTGTAATGTTGCTTTATTTTTCAACATAGGATTGCTTATATTTTCACGGTAAAAAATAAATTTTCTGCCAAAAATAGCCGTTTGTTTTTTGATATAAGTATCCAGTTTTTCTTTGTTACTGATATTTAATGCATCATCAAAAATAAAGGTTAATCCGTTATTTTTTTCTTCAATGGTATAACCTATTGTTTTAGTTAGCTCAAATTCATTTATATCATTAATAATGTTGGGTATTGATATTCCTTTAATGGTTGGCTGGCAATTTTTTGAAAAATCAGAATTGATATTATTGATTATTTTTAATTTTTCAGTTTCATTATGATAAAAAAAACTAACAATAGGTTTGAATTTATCTTTAAAAATTATATGTATTTTTTGATGATTATTACCGGTAGATAAGTTTTTTATTTTTTCCAGATAGATAATTTTATTTTCTAATGTATTTTCTATTTTTGACGTCGGGTATAAATTATCATAAATGCAATAATATCCATTTTTTCCTTGATATCCTTTAAAATTTAAACTTTTTGATAAAGTTGGAATAATTTTTTCTTCTGTCGGTCTCTTTATATAAAAAACTAATGCTATAAAGAATAGTGTTATTAATATTAATAATAAAAGATTTTTTTTATTTATGATGCCTGTTTTTTTCTTTTTTTTAAAATCAAATGATGCGAAAGATAAATCATTTTTATCACTAATGAAAAAGATAGGCGTATCATTGCTATATATTGGACTATCGACTTTCAACGAATATTCTTTATCGATTTCTTTTTGTATTAAGCTACTTTCAATTCTATATTTATTATTTTCACTATTATCTTCATCAAGTATAATAGCGAGCTTTTTCTCATCTTCCTGTTTATCACAAGGGATATAAAGTATGGTTTTATCATTTTCTTCTTTGTTTTCAATGTATTCTTTATTATATAAGAATAATGAATAGCGATTGGGTGGTAGAGGAATGATTGTTCCTTTTAATGGGCCACTGAGGATGTAAATATAATAAAGCATGGATTTAGCCTAATGATAAATTGTTATTAATTCATAATATAAATATAGTTTAGCCAAACGAGCATAAAAATTCTTTTAAAAAAAAGCACATGTTTTTTATTTGATAGTGGTATTGATATTTTACTATCACTTTTTTTAAATAATAAACAGAAAAAATTTGTTATTCATCTTTATAGTTAATAATAGGTGATATTATTGTAAGATTATATAAAGTAAAACCATAAAAATGAGTTAGCTAAAAGTTTATTATCTTTAATTTTTTAAATTTACGATAAGTATAAGTCGAGGTATTTGCTATGTTAATAAATGATATAAAAATAAGTGGCGATAAAAATATATTGCTGGGGAATTCATTGTTCTTTTGCATTCCTTTAAATAATGATTTCCCAGTAAAAATATATGATGAAAAAACGACTAAAATTATAAAAGGAAAGGCTTTTATTTATAATGCAAAAAATGAAGATGTTATTTTTCAATCTGAAAATCAGTCATGGAAAATTGAGAAATGTTCATTTTTTATTTGTGCGAGGTTATTGGCGTTTATTGATTATGCTCGTGATTTTTCAAAAATGACAGCAATAGGATCTGAATTTGATATTAATCAACAGATTTTTTATATAGAAGATACTAATAAATCTCTAGAATACGTATTAATAAATGAAGCAATAAAAACAGAAAGTCAATTAGAGCCTTTATTTGTCACGATAAGACACAGTGAAAGTTATTGGCTTATTTTGCATCTCATTAGCTATTTAGATGAGAAGAAAAGTAATATTGCACAAATCGGAGAGCGATATGGAGTATCAGGTACACATTTTAGACGACTATGTAAACGTTATTTAGGTAATTGTGGAAAAAGTCAATTGCGTTCATGGCGTGCAGCATCTTCAATTTTAACCACGCTATCAACCGATGAATCATTGACACAAATTGCAGTCGATAATGGGTTTAGTTCAGCGTCTCATTTCTCTAATGAAATTAAGACATTATTTGGTATTACGCCAACAGAATTTCGCCGAATTGGTCAGCATCTTTATGAAAATAAAAAATAAGATTTATTGTGCTATTGGGCTAGCACTTTGCTGCAGTTTGTCTTTTCAAACTCAAGCTGTACAAGGAAAAGTTATTTATACACATCAGGTGAAAAAACCTGATGTTTTTATTGCGGTTGATACGCGAGTAGAACAATTCTTTCTTGTGTTATCAGATAAACTAAATAAACCTTTTATTCTGAGTAATGCGGTAAAAAAGGAAAGAGTAACTGGAAATTTTGATATTTCCTCACCAGAAGAAGCATTTGAATTGATGATAAAACGCTTGTCATTACTCTATTTTAATGATGGAAAATCAATTTATATTTATGAGAACAGTGAGATCCTACAAGAGCTATTTCAGGTACAAAATATAGGTTTAATCGAGCTAAAAGAATATTTACAAGATGTGGGATTATATGATCCTCGTTATCCACTGCGAGCAGGTCGTGATCAACGCACTTTTTATATTTCTGGTCCCCCTGTCTATATTCGGTTGGTTAAAGCGGCGGCTGAGTTTTTAGATAATGATGTGCAAGAGCAAATTAATGAAAATATAAATAATCAAGTACCAACGGGAAGTTCTCGTTATGGTGATGAGTTTGTACAAATATTTCCATTAAAAAACACTTTTGTACAAGACCGAGCTTACACTTTACGTGATGAAAAAATTGTTTTACCTGGTATCACTTCTGTTTTACAGCAACTATTTATGTCTTCTGAGGGAATCAAAAGAACAGCAATAGAGCCTAGCCGTAATATAGAAAATGACAATGCACAGCAAGATGATGAAACGATAAATAGCATTCAAGAAGCTAATGCTCCTATTATGACCAAAATGGGACAATACAATGTCGAATTAGTCCCTTTACCGGGCTCAAATAGTCTTTTAGTTAAAACGAGCCGAGAAGGTTTAGCGCTGATTGGTTCGCTGATTACTCAATTAGATAAACCGAAAAGGCAAGTTGAACTGTCACTATGGATAATCGATATTTCTAAAAATAAAGCCGATAGTTTAGGGGTTAATTGGCAGGCGAGTTATGGCTCGAGTAAAGGTACTTTCTTTTTTAATACGGCAAGTTTAAGTGCAGCATCTGGTTTGAGTTTCTTAGGAAAAATCAAAGCATTGAGTGAAGATGGTGAAGCACAAATGGTGTCTCGTCCTATTTTATTAACTCAAGAAAATACACCTGCTATTTTTGATAACAACACCACTTTTTATACACAAATAAAAGGCGAACGCGTTGCTTCATTAGAATCAACAACGTTTGGTACGATGATCAGTGTATTACCTCGCATTGGTAATTTGAATAAAGATATTGAGATGATCATTAATCTTGAAGATGGTGCTGAGAAAAAAGATGAGAATGGTGATGATGAAAGTGTTGAAAAATTACCGGTTATAAACCGTACAAACATTAGTACTGTTGCCCGTGTTTCTGAAGGTGGAAGTTTATTAATTGGTGGATATACACGCGAAGATAATGTGAAAGCTGAGAATAGCGTTCCTTTTTTAAGCACTATTCCTTTAATTGGCCGAGCATTTAGTTATCAATCTGAGAATAACAAAAAAATGATCCGTATTTTTATGTTGCAACCTCGATTATTAGAAAATTCGGATACTGAAGATTTTGGATCTTTAATTGAAAATCCATTTCAACCGATTGATAAAAAAACATCTCAAGCATTAAAACAACTTCAAGCCTTTATGAGGTAGCACTATGATCGGGCCAATTAATACCTCTACTTCCACAAATTTAGCAAACAACAGTATTGGTAAAAAAAGCCAACAAGAAACAGAATATAAACAACCAAAAATAAATGAAAGTCAAAACTATCAAAATCAATTAATCGAGATATCTGATGATATGTCTATGGTTGCAACACTGTTTTCTCAACGCTTTGGTCAATCATTAGATAAAAAAGCAAATAGAGGGCAAAGCACATTATATATTGCAGAAGAGGGGGCAGATAAGAAACTCGATAAAGTCATGATGTTATTTAGAAAATCAGGGCGAAGTTTGCAAGAATTGCTCAGTTATTTACGTAAAATGTTCCCTGATGAAAGTGATCTCGTGATGGTTTTACGAGAATTACTTAGAAAAAAAAAGTTAGGTGCACAATTAGATGCAGGTATTGAGAATGAGATAAACCGTTTACTTGAGGGGGAGAATGGAAAGCAAATTAGAGCTGGTATTAATATTGCGCTTCAGGCTAAAACATTTGCAAAGTTACTTTCTCTCAATGCTCAGACATTAAGAGATCTTTATCGTAGTTTTATTAACCTTGATTTTGAACCTATTTATTTTTTTAAGATGTGGGTAGAAGAGTATGACATTAAACAATGCACAATTATTTTGAGTTTTTTAACACAAAGCTTGATTTGTGATATGCAATCATTAATGCCCAGTTGTTCTCAAAGTTCAGAGTTTGGTTATTTTCTAGACCGTGTTAATAAGTTACGGACTTTATGTAGCTTTATCGAAATCAATATAGAAAAACTAGAAAAACAAGATTTAAAAAATACAATAACAGATAAAGAGCTGTATCAATTGGTTTTTCATGGAATGACATTTCCAGAAGAAATGGAAAAATATTTAATATCTCTTTTAGAAAATAAATGGATAGATTATTTAGTTAATATAAAAATGAAATTATTACAAGGAATAAAAACGATATTTAATAACTATCCAGAGTCATTATATTTATCTTATGAATTTAGAGATGAATGCCAAATAATCATACAAAAACTTATAGATAATTACCTTCGATTAGAACAATATCAACAAAGAAAATAAACAAAAAATAATTTATGGATAATTTCTATGATTTATAGATTCCTATTGGCAATAAAAAATAGACCAGAACTAATCGTATTATCGGTTATGATTTTGGTTATTATGATGTTAATTATACCTTTGCCAACATATATTGTGGATTTCCTTATTGGATTGAATATTACTATTTCTCTTCTTATTTTTATGAGTTCATTTTATATTACTCGAATATTGAACTTCATGACCTTTCCAGCATTATTACTGATTACGACACTTTTTCGTCTTGCTCTTTCTATTAGTACAAGTCGATTAATCTTATTGGATGCGGATGCTGGTGAAATTATTACTTCATTTGGTGAGTTTGTTATTGGTGAAAATTTAGTGGTAGGTTTTGTTGTTTTCTCAATTGTGACTATTGTGCAATTTTTGGTAATTACTAAAGGTTCTGAACGTGTTGCAGAAGTTGCGGCGCGTTTTTCTTTGGATGGTATGCCCGGAAAACAAATGAGTATTGATGCTGATTTAAAATCTGGGATCATTACTAATGAAGAAGTGAAAATAAGAAGAAAAGAATTAGGTCAAGAAAGTCAATTATATGGCTCCTTCGATGGTGCAATGAAATTTATTAAAGGCGATGCAATTGCGGGCATTGTCATTATTTTTGTTAACTTAATTGGGGGAATTTCTGTCGGTATGGCGCAAATGGATCTCTCAATTTCACAAGCGTTACATACTTATACACTTTTGACCATTGGTGATGGGCTTGTTGCTCAAATTCCTGCATTGCTGATTTCTATCAGTGCGGGTTTTATTGTTACGCGCGTTGGTGGTGAAAATAATAATCTTGGTTTTAGCATAATGAATGAATTGTTAGCTCAAGATTTTGCGTTGTTAGTAACTGCAATCCTTGCCTTTGTTATTGGTTTTTTACCTGGTTTTCCAACCCCTGTTTTTCTTATTTTATCGGTAATACTAGGAGGCTATTTCTTTAAAAAACAATGGAAAAGTAAGAAAAAAGAAGCCTCTACAGAAAGTGGGGATGAAAAAAATGAAGATGATGCTTCAGATCCTGATAGTAAAAAAGGCATTATTTCAAATCTATTTTCAAATAAAAATGAATCAGACGATGAAAATAGTTTATTAACTGAGAATATTACCTTATCTCAAGCAGAAACATTACCTTTAATTATTACGGTTTCCGCTAAAAAGAAAGCGTATCTTTCAAAACTAGTTTTTGAAAAATGGTTGAAAAAAGAATTTATTTTACAATACGGTGTGTTGCTTCCCGATATTGTTATTCATTATTCGGATAAAATTGATGAAAATAAAATTATTATCTTAATAAACGAAGTTAAAGCGGATGAATTTGATTGTCCTTTCCCCTTTGTTTATGTTGAAAATCCTAATGATGAACTTTTTTCTTTAGATTTTAAAATGATAGAGATTAAGGATAATGATGTTATCCATTATTGGATTAATAAGAATGATACAGATAAATTAACATCGTTAGGTTATAAAGTAGAATTGCCAGAAATCTATTTTTATAGAAAATTTTCCAACTTGATTACATTGAATATTGTTGAGTTTCTTGGAATACAAGAGACAAAAAATATTCTTGATAAAATAGAGGAAAATTCACCTGAACTTTTGAAAGAGTGTTATAGACAAGTCTCTATTCAACGAATTAATGATGTTTTACAACGCCTAGTACAAGAAAAAATTCCTATTAGAAATATAAAAACAATAATAGGAGGTTTAGTACAATGGGGAAGTAGAGAAAAGGACCCTGTACTTTTAACTGAACATATCCGATCACTGCTTTCACGTTATATTAGCCACTTTTTTTCAAAAGATGGAAAATTTAATGTGATTATTTTATCTCATAATGTAGAAGAGATTATTCGTAGTGGAATAAGGCAAAGTTCTTCGGGAACATTTTTAAATTTAGAACCTGCGGAGCTTGATATGATAATAGAAAAAATATCTACTGCTATTGATGAGATTAAATATATTCAAGATTATGTGTTTTTAACAGCAATAGATATAAGGCGATTTGTTAAAAAACTAATAGAAACACAATATCCACAGTTATCTGTATTGTCTTATGATGAAATTACATCTGATATTGAAATTAACGTTTTACAATCTATTTAGGAGAGATTATGTCTTTTGATCTAGCAAGTTTAATTATGGATGCCATGAATGTAATTGGACGCAATGATTTATTCTCAGAGGGAAAATCTGTTGATAATCATTCAACAATAACAATTAGTTTAGGCGATATGCCTGATATTAATTTATTGGTTGTTGATGAGGTTCCTATGATCTGGTCTGTGCTTGGTGAATATGATGAAAATTTATTATCACAATGCAGTACATCATTATTATTAACCAGTATTAATAATCAAATGGAGAGTTTTTATCCGGGGCAGCCTGCTTTAGTGAAAGTAGAATCTGAATTAGAACTACGTGCCTCATTTATGCCCATTGCTTTACAAAATGGTGAATCAATGGCGAAAGCGATTGATGAATATTTCCAAATGATGAATAGCGTTCATCAACAGTTTATTGGGTAAAAAATGAATAACACATTTTCAATATTTCATCACGCGGCTCATCCTATGCGAATACAAGGTAATATTCTTGAAGTCATGCTACGTGATGTATTTATTGGAGAAATTTGTCTATTAAAAGATCCCATCATTAATGGTCAAATTATTGGTGAAGCGATAGTGATTGGTTTCCGTAATGGTATTACGATTTTAAGTATGATGGGAAGTTCGCAAGGTTATTCTTTGCAAATAATCGTAGTACCGACGGGAAATGCTTTTTCAGTCGCTTTAAGCCCTAATGTTTTAGGGAGTATGATTGATATTAAAGGTAACTATTTATTACGCTTTAGTAATAAAAAAATGGAAGAAGAAAACTTCTATTCATATTTACCTATTGATGGTCATCCTCCCTTATTTAGTGAAAGACGACCTATCACTACAATTTTTGAATCAGGTGTTCGTGCAGTTGATGGATTATTAAGTTGTGGATTAGGGCAACGAATGGGAATTTTTGCCAGTGCAGGAACGGGTAAAACAATGCTTATGAATATGTTTATCCGTTTTTCTCAAGCCGATGTTTTTGTTATCGGGTTAATTGGTGAAAGAGGGCGCGAAATCACAGAGTTTGTCGAGGAATTAAAAGCAGATAAACGATGCGAAAAAACAGTATTAATTTGCTCAACTTCAGATCAACCCGCAATAGAGCGTTGTAACGCAGCATTAGTTGCCACCACAGTTGCTGAATACTTCCGAGAACAAGGCAAGAATGTCGTATTATTTATTGACTCAATGACACGTTATTGTCGAGCTTTAAGGGATGTCGCTCTTACGGCTGGCGAACTTCCTGTTCGTAAAGGTTATCCTGCTTCTGTCTTTGATAAATTACCCGCGATCCTAGAAAGACCTGGAGTGACTGAAAAAGGTTCAATCACGGCATTTTACACTGTCTTGCTTGAAAGTGATGATGAACCAGATGCCATAGGAGAAGAAATTCGTTCTATTTTAGATGGACATATCTATCTTTCACGAAAAATTGCCGCTTCGGGTCATTATCCTGCGATTGATATTTTAGGCAGTGTGAGCCGTATTTTTCAGCAAATAACCCATGTTGAGCAACAAAAAGCAGCATTGAAAATAAGACAAATATTGATGCGTTTACAGGATATTAAATTATTACAAGAGGTGGGTGAATATCGTGTAGGTGAAAATGAATTAAACGATCTTGCTGTAAATAAACAATCAGCAATAGAGGCGTTTCTTGTTCAATCCTTCAAAGAAAAAGCCGATTTTCAACAAACTTTGAACCAACTTTATGCGCTTACCTCTTAATCAACAGGTATTGATGAATGCTATTGCTAAGCGCCAGCAAAGAATAGAAAGAGAGCAACAAAAGCATCAACAGTTAATAAAAGAGGCTGAAGATAAGAAAAAAGAACAAATGCGATTAGCTTCTGCGCTAGAAAATGAAATCCCTATGTATGAAAGAGTGGGGCATTATTCAACGCTTTCGTTAAATCAACAAAAACGTAAACAAGCTATTGTCTTAGCGTCATTGAATATTTCCATTACTCAAATTAAGGAAATAGAGTATCAATTAGATAAATTAAAAAAAGGAAGTCTAAAGTTACAAAAAGAAAGGGAAGTGGTGATCAAAAAACAAAAGAAAATGAAGCTTTATCTTGAAAGAAAAGCATTAAAAAAAGAGTTATATATTGAAAGATTAGAACAGAACGAAATACAGGAGATGGTATTGTATGATATTAATAAAGACAGATAATGTTATCTTAAATACAAATTTATCAAATGAAAGAATTAGTGAAAATAAGTCTGTTTTTTCTAAAAAATCATCACTTTCTTCTACTGATTTAGAATTATCAATGACTGATAATGAGAGTGTTTCTTCTGAAAATGTCAGTAAGATAAAACAAAAACTAGATGACTTTTATCATCTAAATCATAAGGATGATATTGACCTAAAAAGTCATCTAAAAATAAATTCCAATAAAACAAAAACTAAAGACGAAAAGGATAAAAAGGATGAAACCGATTTTTTAAATTTAGAAGGATTATTATTAACACAAAGGAAAATATATTCACAAATTTGCGTTCATGCAAAGCAAGTGAAAATAGAAAAAAAATCACTATCTAATCATGAAAGTAAAAAAATACCTGTTTCTCATAAGATAACGGTAGAGAGTAATTTAAAAGTTACGAATGATCTTAAATCAAGTAAAGACATAAGTGTTGGTACTTCTGATGGCAAAAAGGAAAATAAATTAGATATTAATGGGGCAGGTTTGCTTGATGAAAGGAAAGTCGTCAATCAGAAAGTAAAAAGTGTAGAGAAAAATAAAGTTATTAATCATAATGTAGAAGAAATAGATAATAAAATTAAAACTCATAAATTTATCAAGAACAATGAAAAACAAGTAGAAAACAACATAGAGAACAATACAGAGAATAAACAGTATTCCTATGGGGAAGAACGCTCTTTTTCTAAAGATAATACTGCATTTAAAATAAAAGAGAATACATTGGGTATTCAAAATGACCTAATAGAAAAATTAGATCACTTAGCCCATAAAAATAGTCATTCAAAGAGTAATGAAATAGAGAAAAATAGTCTTTCATTTAATACTGAAAAACGAAATTCGAATATAGATAAATTGGATGAAAAAAAAGTAAAAGAAGAAGTTAGTAATATATCTATATTTAATAATATAAAGCCAGAATATCAACAGAAAATACAAGAACCCTTAATTGATAAAAAACTGCTTGATATACCCGCTTTAAGTCTTCTTTATAAAGAAGTATCAAAGATGACTCAACCTCCTAGTATTACTTATGTTTTTAAAAAATGGGGAAGTGAGCTTCATCAGATGAAAGTTAATTTTGATATCAATAAAAAGATCGAATTGATTGCTTCTACTGGACGCGTTTATCAGTCCTCTTTAGACAATTTTAATCAATATCAAGGACGATTAGCGCTTTCATTAGAAAATGATAATTCTCATTGGCAGATTAATGCAATTGATCCTTCCAATGATAAAGAAGATGAAAAATGATCTTATCAGATGTTAAAGAAAGTATTACTCAAGATCAAAATAGCGATTCAATGAATATTCTATCTTCTTTATATGAAGCTCAATTGCCGATCACTTCTGCTTATTATTTTAAAATAAAAGGTAAAAATACATTAGGTTCATTTACAGGGCTTATTGCCGTTAACCAAGTCATGGATAGCCTGTATTCTGAAAAAAAAATAGATTGGGAGCAGGTTCCAGAAGCTTATCTTCGCGTTCTATTCTCACAGAAATGTTCACAATTATTGTTTCCTTTTTCGAAAGAAGAGATGTCAGTAGCGGTAGAAAATATCTGTTTAGGAGAGCAAAAAGAAGTTAGCTATCCCGTTGTAAATACCTCAATAGGAGATGTATTTATTTGCTCTTTTGAGGGGCATTATGAATGGATGTTATCTTCAAAAAATAAAATAAATGCTATTGCTCAATTCCAGCTTGGTAATAGCAAAATGACCGTTTCGTTATTAAAAACCCTTTCTTTGGGGGATATTGTGTTGATTGATAGCATTGATTCTTCACTTATTATTGGTGAAAAAAAATGGATGCGTTATCAATGGCAAGAAGGAGAAAACACGGTGGTTTTAGATGAAGAGTTACTAGCTAATGAGGTAGAGGAAGAAGCATTAATTGAAGATATTGATACAAATACAGCGACACAAGAAAATGAGGATTTAAAATCAATTGGTACTATTCCCATCACCTTGTCTTTTTTACTCGCAAGTAAAGTATTATCTATTGAAGAAATTGAAAAACTAGCCCCAGGACAACAAATTATATTACCTGATAATGCTTCACGACAGATTACATTAGTTGTTAATGGTGTTGCTATTGCTCAAGGGGAATTAATTAAAGTGGGTGAGCGATTAGCTGTAGAAATTCAACGTTCCCATTTACAGCAAGATTAAATATATGGAAAGCTCAACGACGCTCATTTTAACGTTAGCACTAGCAACATTAGCTCCTTTTATTATTGCTGCCGGAACCTGCTACTTAAAATTCTCTATCGTACTTGTGATGACTCGTAATGCTTTAGGTGTTCAGCAAGTGCCTTCTAATATGGTACTCAATGCGATTGCATTAATGATGGCTTTGTTTGTTATGACACCAATAGCAAAAAATACCTATCATTATCTTATTGAAAACCCGGTTGATATAACTTCTCCTGATTCTTTTGAGCGATTTTCTGACGATGCATTAGGGGAATATAAACAATATTTATACAAATATTCTGATCCTGAGTTATTAGATTTTTTTGAACAAGCACAAGGAAACCGACCTGATAGCTATGGCGAGAAAGAAAATATAGAAAAATCGTTGTTATCACTGCTTCCCGCATATGCATTAAGTGAAATAAAGTCTGCTTTTATTATTGGTTTTTATCTTTATCTACCTTTTATTGTTATTGATTTAGTTGTTTCTTGTATTTTATTAGCGCTGGGGATGATGATGATGAGCCCAGTCACATTATCAGTGCCGTTAAAATTAATTTTATTTATCGCTATGGATGGTTGGACTCTCTTAGCTAAAGGACTAATTAATCAATATCTTGAACTCATGGCGGTAAGGTAATGGATATGGTTTATGCGGCTAATAAAGCCGTTTATTTAGTGATATTACTTTCAGCGGGACCTATTGCCATTGCGACATTTATTGGATTGGCGATTGGCTTATTACAGACCATTACACAAATCCAAGAACAAACATTACCTTTTGGTGTAAAACTTGTTGGTGTTTTTGTTTGCTTATTAGTCACTATGGGTTGGATGGGCGATAAAATATTAGTGTAT
Organism: Proteus sp. PR00208; assembly: GCF_016238545.1. Taxonomy (NCBI): domain Bacteria; kingdom Pseudomonadati; phylum Pseudomonadota; class Gammaproteobacteria; order Enterobacterales; family Morganellaceae; genus Proteus; species Proteus sp. PR00208. The sequence goes on from NZ_JAEHQE010000028.1 coordinate 34,753, forward strand.
GCAAAAGAGATGATGACGTTAGGATTAGCAGGATAAATAATATGTTAATACTGCTAGGGTATATACAGACTTATTTAATCGATCTTTTTTTACTTGTTGCAAGATTATTTCCTATCTTTCTTTTTATTCCTTTTTTAAATAGTCGAGTTCTTAATAGCCAATTATTAAAATATATTATTATTTTTTATATTGCTATGGGAATTAGACCCAGCATTATTATTACAGATGAAGTAAGAAATATATGGGGAATTATATTATTAAGTGAATTACTTCTTGGTGTTTTAATAGGGCTTCTTTTTGCTACTCCATTTTGGATCGCGTCTGCATTTGGCGAGTTTGTGGATAACCAACGAGGGGCGAGTATTGGGGATACTATTAACCCAACTACGGGAATTGAGTCTTCTGAATTCGCTTCATTAACGGGTTTATTTTGCGCTGCCTATTTTTTATCGACAGGTGGCCTAACCTTATTGATGACTACGATAAAAGATAGCTATGATGTATTTCCCATTGGTTATTTTAACAAAGAAATTGGTTATTCTTTTATTGGGCATTGGCTTAATAGCATGATTCATACTGCGCTTGTTTTAGTCTCACCCGTACTGATTATTATGTTTTTAAGTGAAGTTGCACTGGGTGTTTATTCTCTATTTTGTCCTCAACTAAATGCATTTTCACTGTCATTATGTATAAAAGGAATTATTGCCTTTATATCATTACTTCTTTTCTTTACTTCGGCGATGACCACAGAACTTTATGCATTTTTTAATAATAGATACTTTTATACGATCTTTATGAGTATTTATCATGGCTGAAAAAACAGAAAAACCCACTCAGAAAAAACTCGATGACTCTGCAAAAAAAGGGCAAAGTTTTAAGAGTAAAGAGTTAACGTCAGGACTTGTTTATCTTATCGGTGTTATGTATTTATTTCATCAAGTTGATTTAGGTGAATTTAGTCGTTTTTATCAATCTCTTTTACTTCATCCAACAAATATTACCTTAAAGAGTTACGTCGATGTGATATCAAAACTATTCTTTGATATTGTTTTGCCGATACTTGTTGTTGCTTTTTTATCTGGTGCTATTCCTTCTTTATTTAATTCGCGTTTTAAACTTGCAACTGAAGCTATTAAGATTGATCTTAATCATATCAATCCAATTTCAGGATTTAAAAAAATATTTAGTATAAGAACAATAAAAGATTTATTAAAAACATTATTATTTATAGTTATATTTTTAATTACTTGTTATGTTTTTATTATTTTACATGGTAAGGAAATATTTATATTATACCGCTCTGATTTAAATGTTGTTGTTGATAAATGGTGTTCACTCGTCGTTAATTTTGTATTTATATTTTTTATTCTTTCAATACCTATTCTTATTTTAAATATTATTGCTGATTTCTTTATCTTTATGAAAGATATGATGATGGAAAAACATGAAGTTAAGCAAGAATATAAAAATATGGAAGGCGATCCAGAAATAAAATCAACTCGTCGACAGTTTCATCAAGAATTGCTTGATGAACCGATGAAAAAAGTAATTCGAGATTCATCTGCTGTTATTGTCAATCCAACCCATGTGGCTGTTGGTATCTATTTTGATCCTGATAATGGCATTATGCCTTTAGTTTCATTGAGCTGTATTAATGATAAAGCATTGGCGGTGAAAGCTTATGCTAAAAAAGTAGGAACACCAGTTGTTCGTTATCCTGAACTGGCGAGAAAAATTTATCATAAATATCATTTATTTGATGTAATGATAGATCAAGATTTATTAGATGTTATGGATATTCTTATTTGGCTTAAGAAAATAGAAATTGAAGGATTATTAAGAGAAGAAATGGACTATATAAATTAGTAATAAATCAACCTAGCGCATATATATTTTAATTATAAAAATAATGTATTTATTTTTATAAATATAGGCGTGTGTTTTATTAAAGTAATTAATTAATGATTAAATTAGAATTTCATTATTAATTATTCATCATCGATGAAAGGATTAACATCATGTCAGTATATAAAAAAATGTCAGAAAATGAACTTGATCAATTAGCAAACTACATTGTTTCTATTGTTCAGAACGGGACATCACTCAAGGACGAAGGCGCTATCCCAGAAGGATTTATGGAAGGAATCTATTCATTTGCTTATGACTTTTACCAGAAAGGAAAACTGGATGAGGCCGAAGCAATTTTCAAATTTTTGTGCCTCTACGATTTTTATAATGTTGATTACATTATGGGGCTTGCTGCTGTTAAACAATTGAAAAAACAGTATCAAGCGGCAATTGATCTTTATGCTTTAGCTTATCTCAATGCGAAAAATGATTATCGACCTGTCTTCTATGCTGGGCAATGTAATTTATCGCTTGGTGAAAAAGAAAAAGCAAAATATTGTTTTAATCAAGTTTCAGAAAAGATTAACGATCAATCTATCAAAGAAAGAGCCAATGTTTATTTAGAATCATTAAAAGATATTCCTCTTGTTGTTCTTAATGCAGATAAGGAAGAACAGTATGAATGATATTAATAAGGTTAATGATAAATTTATATTTTCTACACCTCTATCTTCTAAGGAGGTAGAAAATATCACTATAAATACGACACAGCAAGCTCAAAGAATTAATACTGTAAATGAGCATATTGTATCTTCACAAATTAAAGATAAAGAAAATAAAATTTCTGCACCTGCTCTTAGAGCACCTATTGAGCAGAAGAAAAATAATCAAAGAATTAATGTTCAAAATGATGTGCAGTATAAAATCAATGTTTTTTCTCAACAAAATAAAAAAGAAAATGACAAGGCTGCTTATAGCCAAGAAAAAGGTAATACACTAGATATATCTCAAAATCAAAAATCCTCTTTAGCATTCTCAGCACCAAGTCAATCAGAGAATAAAAAATCGACGAAAGATTATGATTTTTTATTTTTACAACTCTCTTATCAGAATGTCATTCATCAGAATGTTTTAGATAAAATTAAAGATCCAGATAAGCTTGATTATTATATAGATAAGCTAAATAAATTAGCTCAAGGCATTGATGGCTTAAAAGAAAAATTTAACTCTGTTCTAGATACTATAAAGAATAGTAAAGATGCTTATGTTGATTATTGGATGGAAATTGATAGTCAAATTAAATCGAATAAATTCAAAACAGAAGCTGAAGTCGAAAAATTCTTAAAAAATAATAATATTCCTAGGTCATTAATTAAAGATTTATTATCAGGAAATATTAAATCTAAAAGTGATATGGAAAATTCACTTAAAAAAGCATTTCCATTTTTGAATTTACCAGATGATATTTCTAAATTATCGTTAGATGATTTAGATAAATTATACAGTACGTTATCTGATTTTTTTGATAATGCTTTTAAATATATGCCTAATGTTTCTATTAGTGAAGATAGAATTAATCAGATCACTTCACATAAGGACGAATTAAAAGCCTTAATAAATAAAAAAGAAAATACATCAATAAAAACAAATTTAGATGAAATCAGAGAAACCTATAGAGTCCTTACATCTACTCAAAGTGCATTAGAACTTGAAATAATGTCAGACTCCTTATCAGGAATGGCATTATTAACTTTCTTATTAGCGAAAACACGTGAATTAACACTCAAAGTAATGTTGCAGCGTTCTGAAAATGAACAAGCGCTCTTTGAGGAAATGCAAGAAGTGACGGAAAAATCGCTTAAAGACAAAATTGACGATCAAAAAGCCCAAATAAAAAAGCAAGAGGAAATTCAATTTTGGGCAGGTATTGGTTTGAAGCTGTTAGCTGGATTATTAGCAATCGTTGCGGGTGTTGCTTCTATTTTTACGGCAGGCGCTTCCATGGCTTTAATGGCGGTTGCAGTTGTATTAATGGTCGCCGATGCTGCATTAACTATTGCAGATGAAGTGTATCAAGCGATACATGGCACATCGTTTATGGATGAATTAATGCAACCTCTTACTGAAGCTTTGATGGAGGCTTTAGATAAGGTGGTCGATTTTCTAGCGGATATGATTTATGGCTCTTTAGATGCATTAAAGAAATTAGGTATAGATAAAAAAATCATTGAGGATATAAAAAACTCAATACAAGATAAATTAAAAATGGGACTTAAGGCTTTAATTACCGCGGTTTTATTTATTGCCGCAATTGCATTAAGTTTTGTTGTTGGTCCAGCTGTAAATGGTATAACCAATGTAGCCAAGAAAATTGTTAATCAACAAGTCAGAGATATGTTGAAAAGAGTCTTCAATGAAGCACTTGAACTTATGATGGGAAAAATGATTAAAGAAATCATTGTTCAAGCACTTGAAGAAGCCATGAAGAAAATTAATAAACTACTTGCTAAAGAGTTCAGTCAGAAAGCAGGTGTTATGTTAAACAGAACCGTAGTTATTTCTAAGTTAGCCAATGCAACAGCAACAAATGCAGTTAATATTTATAGTAGTGTTCTTTCTGCAAAAATTATGCAATCTGTCGCTGATAGTAAAAAATTAGATGCCATATTAAATCTTATTCAAAAGCTAATGGATAAGATAATGGAAAGTTATCATGAGAATATCGATACCATCACTGAAATTTTAAAAAATATGAGTGAAAAATCTTCTATAAGTAATCGAACTAAATCAGATATGATCAGAAATATATCTATTTAATAAAATTTATTTTTATTAAGGAGTTAATATGAATATTAAAGTAAGTAATGATAATTTATTTAATAACTATAAGTCTGAACTTAATGAAGTCAGTGGGAATAAAGATTTTATTAATGATGGAAAATTAAGTAAAGAAAATTTAGAGAGTTTAAGTAAAGATATTGATAATAGATTAAATAGTATTTTAGAAAAAGCAAAAAATACATCAAAGCCAATTCTAACTGAACCAGGAGTAAAAACACCGGATATAAAAAAGATATTAAAATCACTCGAAGTTGATAACGATAATGATATTTATGATCATATAAAAACAGAAAGTTTAGGTATGTTTAATTTTGTATCTTCGGATATGATGAAATTAATCAATTTGATTGTTAAGTATTTAGAAGCAATGATTAAAAAGTTCGAAGCATCTAGAGAAATGGGTGTGATGCTGATGAATATTGAGTTAAATATCGCTGATCAAATAAAAGATAATCTTAATAAAAAAGCCAATATTATGATTGGTGCCGCAATTACGAGTGCGGGTATTTCAATGGCAATACATGGTATGGGGGCTTTTGTTTCTATTAAAGGTATGGGTAAAGATCTTATTGGTCATTCTAACCCAACGATGATCACCGGTAACTTAGTGACTTCAACTGCGGATCCTTTAGCTAGAGTAGCAGACCAAACTTTGCAATCTCAAGGAATTGTACTGGATGGTAAACAGAAAGTATTGGAAGCAAGAGGAAGTATTAATAATCATGTCATTAATAATAATAACGAGATGCAACGCGAAGTAACGGAAGTGATAAAAGCATTGTTACAAGCCATTGAAGCAATTATTCATGCGCAGCAGGATGCTGCTTCTGCAATTGGTTCGAATGTAAGAGGATAATTTATGGCTAAAGCTATTGATTCAGGGATGTCTAATATAGCAAGTCATTCAAAAATCTATTTTTCAGATAATGATATTGTTTCTACATCTAAAAATGAAAAACATGTTTTAGATGATATGAAAGAGTTATTAATAAATATAAGGCGAGAAAAAAAAGATTTTGATCTTGATAACTGGATTGATTGTAATAATTTAAAAGGAAAAACAGAGAGGGAAATATATGTTTCTCTCTCTGCACAATATGATAAAAATATTATTTTTCATAATCAATGTTTAAGCTCTATAAAAAAATTAGAACCCATTATAAAAGATGTACGTCCAAATCATGGTTATCCTACTGATTCATTAAGTGATTTTTTTTATGAAGTTAAGCAATCAATCGTTGTAGGTAAAAATGATTATTTAGATATTCTAAAGGATGTTTTTTCCAATTATATGGATTATGTAAGGGACTTAAGAGCAGCAATAACATCCATTACCCAATATACCAAAGCGGGTAAGAAAGATGGGTGTATTGCAATTAATTATATTGAACTTAAAAAAGTATTGGAGAATGTTAAAAAAAGTTATCATGAAAAATTAGGAGAGAAATCATTTTTTTACACTAAACTTTTATTTGAATGTCAAAATGATGGGAGTTACATTAGAAAATTAGGGGGGCATTTAATAAGTTATAAAGAGAAAGAACAAGTTTATCAATCATTAAATGCAATAGAAAAATTATTAAAAGATATAAAAGGTATTAAGGTAATAAAAGAAAATCACTCATTATAAATAAAAAATAATATTGAATTTAATTTTATTGGCCATATCGATTTTGATGATCTTGATAATCTCTTGGAAAAAATAAATACTGATATTTCTATGGATGGCGTATTATCGGACTCTGAGATAGAGAAAAAAAGAAAACAACTACTTTATGATAATACATCTTTATTTGGTTTAGTTAAACCTGGTTTTGATATTGAAGAAGAAATGAGAAAGATAAAAGCAGATAATGAAAATAAAAAAGAAGAAGTAAAATATAAAAATGTTTTACAAACTGAATTTGATTTATTTAAAAAATCGCTTGATTCATTAGAAAAGAGAATGAATTCTAATCTTGATGAACTCTCTAAAAAATACAGCTCAGCAAATAGTAATTATGATAATTTTGTAAAAATAGTGAGCAGTACAATGAATACATTATTAGAAATGGCGAAAGGTTTTTTACGATTTTAACTCTTTAGAGAAATTGAAAATAGAGATTATGTTTTTAGAGGTAATAGCCTAATAATGCTAACGTTTAATGTTTTGTTTTAAGTTTATTAATATTTATTTATTTTTTTCTTAAA